>CAYNQN010000055.1:0-11436 GCA_964399375.1 uncultured Rhabdothermincola sp.
GGGTGACCGTGATCGCCGCCGGGTTCGATCGGTGGGACACCGACCGCAAGGGCCGCGGGGAGGACGACGACCTCACGCCCATCACCGACGTGTTCGCCAGCGAGGGCTCGGGGGACGACGACGACGAGGACCTCGGCTTCACGGCCGGCGACGACGAGTTCGACGTCCCCTCGTTCTTGCGGTAGCCGCTTCGCCACTCCGGCGGTAGCGCGAAGCTCTCAGCCATGTGGGAGACCCAGCTCGAGCGCGCCGCTGCATTCGCCGTGCTCAGTGAGGTCGGCGACGGGGACTTCCGTGTGGATGCCGAGCCGGAGGGTCTGGAGAGGGCTCGGCGAGAGTTCGTGGGTCTGCCGTGGGTGTGGCTCACCCAGGTGCACGGGGCGGGCGTGGTGCGGGTCACCGACGAGGCGAGTGCCCAGGCGGCCCAGGGGGCTGAGGGAGACGCACTGGTCACGACCATGACCGACACGGTCGTGAGCGTGCGGGCGGCCGATTGCGGGCCCATCGCCCTCGTGAGCCCGCAGGGGGTCGTGGGAGCGGTGCACGCCGGGTGGAGGGGCCTGGTGGCCGGTGTGATCCCGGCGGCGGCCGCCGCCATGAGGGACCTCGGGGCACGCGAGATCTTCGGTGCGCTGTTCTCCTGCATCGGCCCGGAGTGCTACGAGTTCGGCCCTGCCGAGCTCGCCCTCGTGCGCGAGCAACTGGGCGACGCGGTGGTGGGGCGCACGGCCGGAGGCTCCGTGGCCCTCGACGTGCCGGCCGCCGTGAGCGCCTCCATGGCGCTCGCCGGGGTGGAGGAGGTGGCCGTCGGGAGGGGTTGCACAGCGTGCGATCCCGGGGCCAGGTGGTACTCGCACAGGGCACGTCGCGAGGTGGGTAGGCACGCCTTGGCGGTGTGGATGGCACCGATCACCTATCCTCTCGACGTCCAGGACCACTAACCTGGCGCCCTAGTCAGGGAGGCGAGCGGCCGGCGAGGTGCCGGCGGCAGTTCCCAGGAGGATCGGATGGCTTCGATGTGGCGTAGAGCCATGCTCTACCTCGGGCTCGGCCCCGACGAGGAGTATGAGGAGGACCCCTACGACGACAGGGTCGTGACGGGGGCGCCTCAGGCTGCCCGTGAGCCCGCTCCCCAGGTCCGTTCGTCGGTGGCCGGCCGGCCGCGCGGCACGACCAGGACGCAGATGACCAACCCGCCACCCCCGGGCGACCCGGAGCCTTCGGCCGTGCGGACCATCCCGTCTCCCATGTCCGGCGAGCCCGCCCGCGAGGCCCCGACCCCACGCCCGGTGGTCCGCCCGGTGCCGGCGTCGGCCAGCACCAAGCCGCACGTGGTCTCGCCGTCGTCGTTCAACCAGGCCCAGGACGTGGCCGACAGGTTCAAGGTGAGCCAGCCGGTGATCCTCAACCTCCAGGGTGCCGAGCGCGACCTGGCCAGGAGGCTCATCGACTTCGCCAGCGGCCTCTGCTACGGCCTCGGTGGGCACATGGAGAAGGTGGCCCACCAGGTGTACCTGCTCGCGCCGGCCAACGTCGAGGTCTCTGCCGACGAGCGGCGCCGCTTGCAAGAGCGCGGCCTGCACGACGCCTGATAGCCGGAGCGGCCGCCCCAGGTGTCGATCGTCTGCCAGATCCTCCAGCTGTACGTGTTCGTGGTGCTGGGCCGCGTGGTGATCTCGTGGTTCCCGGTCTCGGGAC
The DNA here is from genome assembly GCA_964399375.1 of uncultured Rhabdothermincola sp. Classification (GTDB taxonomy): domain Bacteria; phylum Actinomycetota; class Acidimicrobiia; order Acidimicrobiales; family Acidimicrobilacustridaceae; genus CAYNQN01. The sequence goes on from CAYNQN010000055.1 coordinate 1,699, forward strand.
CCGGACCCCTCGCAACGGTGCAGAGGGTCCTCTACTCGCTCACCGAGCCCATCCTGAGGCCCATCAGGTCGCTGCTCCCCCCAGTGCGCCTGGGAGGGGCCGGCCTCGACCTCTCGCCCATCGTGCTCCTCATCGCCATCCAGGTGCTCGTGCTGTACATCTGCGGGTAGCTCATCGCCGGTGAGGGTCGTTGGCCCACGGCACCGCAGCTCTCGCTACGATCGGACCCATGGACGGAACCCCTCGCCTGCTCACAGATGTCCGCTTCTCCGAGCGCCGCCGGGGGTACGACCCCGAGGAGGTCGACAACTTCCTCGAGAAGGTGAGCGCGGCGGTCGCCCAGCTCCAGGAGAAGCTCCGCCAGGCCACCACCACCGCCGAGGAGGCCGACGCCCGCGTGGCGGCCGCCCAGCGTGCCCAGGCAGCCGCCGAGCAGGAGGTGGAAGCCCTGCGCGCGGCCGGTCCGGTCGCAGCCCCGGCTCCACCTTCGGCACCCAGCTCCGATCCCGCCGCAGAGGCCGAGCAGGCGTCGTCCATCCTGCTCATGGCCCAGCGCACGGCAGACGCCACCCTGGAGGAGGCTCGCACCAAGGCGGCCTCGATCCTGCGTGACAGCGAAGCCGAGGCCGACCGGGTCCGCTCGGAGGCCCAGGAGGCCGCAGGAGCGGCCGTGAGCGACCTGGAGGGGCGCCGCGAGGAGCTGCGGGCCGACGTAGACGCCCTACAGGCCTGGCTGGACGAGCAGCGTCGCCAGCTCCGCTCGGGCATAGAGGGCCTCCAGCGCCTGGTGGACGACCCCTCCATCCTCCAGGCCAGGGCGCTGCCCCTGCTGCGCAGCACCCGCCACGAGCCCGCTGCGTCCGGCGAGCCGGCCTCGAGCGGCAACTCCGCCTCGGGCGCCACAGCCGCTTCGGCCGGGTTGTCTGCAGGGCCCGCCGAAGAGCCCGATGCCGGCCCTCCCACCGAGCTGGTGCAGGCCGCCGAGCTGTTCGAGGAGGCCGACGAGACGTCCGGTCCCGTCCCGGCCCCACCCGTCGAGCCTCCACCCGCCGAGGCCGTTTCTCTGGGGTCCGCTCCTTCGGAGGCCACCGTGCCGCCCGAGCCCCAGCCCGACCCGATGGAGGCACCTGCCCCACCCCCCGAGCGGCCTGCCCCGCCTGCGCCGCCGGCTCCTGCTTCGGTCCCTTCCGGCGGTCCCGTGATCGACGCCGACCCGCTCGGGCCCGCCGACGAAGAGGCCGACGCAGCCATGCGGGCCTTCTTCGAGAGCGACTTCGACGACGACGACGGCCGCTACGGCCGCCACTGACGGCTAGAGGCGCTCGATCGCCACGGGGGTCTCTTCGCCTTCCACGGTGATCGTGGTGGTCCCGCCTGCGACGTCGGGAGGGTTGCCGTCGAGGGGTTCTGTGCCGACCGGTGCGACGGTGAACGACTCGGCGAGGACCTCGCCGGCTATCCACTCGCGGTGAGCCTCGGCGGCCTGGCGGATGGGCTCGGGAGGGTCGAGGGTCACCGAGATGCGGTCAGCGATGGCGAAGCCCAGCTCCTTGCGGGCGTCGTTGAGGGCCCGCACCAGCTCGCGGGCGATGCCCTCGGCGCGTAGGGCTGAGTCGATCTCCAGGTCGAGCGCCACCGCCCAGCCGTCGTCCTCCGCCAGCGCGTACGCGTCGTGGCGCTGGGCGCGGGCCTCCACGTCGCCGGGCTCCAGGCGCTCGCCCGCCACCTCCACGTAGCCGTCGGCCTCCAGGCGGGCCTTCAGCTCCGAGCCGTCGGCGCCGGCGAGAGCCTGCTTGACCTCGTTCACCTTGGGGCCCAGGCGGGGGCCGAGTGTGCGGAAGTTGGGCTGCAAAGACCAGGTCATGAGGCCCGAGAGCGTGTCGATGCCCTCCAGGTGCTTCACGTTCAGCTCCGAGGTGATCTCGGCTGCCACCTCGTCGGTGAGCTCGCCGGCCGGGTGCAGCACCAGCGCCCTGGCCAGGGGCTGGCGCACCTTCACCTTCGCCTCGGTGCGCGCCGAGCGCCCGATGGTCACGATGCGGCGCGCAGCGGCCATCTGGGCGGCGAGGTCGGTGTCGTGCCTGCCTCGGTCGGCCGGCCAGTCGGCGAGGTGAACCGACCGCTGCCCGGTGAGCGCCGTGAACATCTCGTCGGCCAGGAAGGGGCAGAAGGGGGCGAGCAGCAGCGAGGTGGTCACCAGGCACTCGTGCAGGGTGGCGTGTGCCTCGGGCTCGGCCGCCTTCCAGAACCGCGGGCGGCTGCGCCTCACGTACCAGTTCGACAGGTCGTCCACGAAGCGCGCCAGGCGGTTCGCTGCCGAGAAGGCGTCGAAGGCCTCCAGGGCATCGGTCACGGTGGCCACCGTGTCGTCGAGCTCGGAGAGCACCCAGCGGTCGAGCACGTGCGCAGGCTCCTGCGGGCCCGCACCGGATGCGGCACCGGCCTCGGGCTCCCACCCGTCGAGGTCGGCGTAGGTGGAGAAGAACGAGAAGACGTTCCAGACGGTGAAGAGCGTCTGGCGGGCGGCCTCGCGGATGGCGTCGTGGTAGACGCGCCGCGAGGTCCACGGCTGGCCCTGGGAGAAGAAGTACCAGCGCAGGGCGTCGGCGCCCTCGTCGTCGAGGATCTGCTCGGGTGCGATCACGTTGCCGCGCGACTTCGACATCTTCTGGCCGTCCTCGTCGACCACCAGCGCCAGGCACACCACGTTGCGGTAGGGGGTTCGGTCGAAGACGAGCGCCCCGATGGCGAGCAGCGAGTAGAACCAGCCCCGGGTCTGGTCGATCCCCTCGCAGATGAAGTCGGCCGGGTAGGCGCTGGGCGCCGCCGGGGTCTGCTTGGCGGTGGAGGCGAGGTCGCCGTTGCCCGCCGGGCCCCCGTGGGGCGCAGCGGCGGCGTCGGCCGAGAAGGGCCAGTGGTGCTGGGCGATGGGCATGGAGCCCGAGTCGAACCAGGCATCGAGCACCGGGGCCAGGCGCTGGGCGGTGCCCCCGCACGAGCAGGTGAACGTCACCTCGTCGACGTAGGGGCGGTGCAGGTCTAGGCCGCTCAGGTCGCGCCCAGCCAGGGTGGCCAGCTCGGCCACCGAGCCCACGCAGGTGTCGGTGGAGCAGCTCTCGCAGCGCCAGATGGGCAGCGGCGTGCCCCAGTAGCGGTCGCGCGAGAGCGCCCAGTCGACGTTGCCCTCCAGCCAGTTGCCGAAGCGACCGTGCTTGATGTTCGACGGGTGCCAGTCGACCTTCTCGTTCTCGCGCATCAGAAGGTCGCGCTTGGTGGAGGTGCGCACGAACCACGAGGTCTTGGCCCAGTAGATGAGCGGCGTGTGGCAGCGCCAGCAGTGGGGGTACGAGTGCTCGTAGGGCTGCTCGCGCACCACGAGCCCCCGCGCGCGCAGCTCGGCGATGATGGAGGTGTCGGCGTCTTTAACGAACGTCCCTGCCCAGGGGGCCACGCCCTCGTCGAAGGTGCCCTGGGCGGTCACGGGGTTCAGCAGGGGGAGCCCCTCGGCCTTGCCGACGCGGTTGTCGTCCTCGCCGAACGCCGGGGCCAGGTGCACGATCCCGGTGCCGTCGTCGGTGCTCACGAAGTCGGCCGCCACGACCCGCCACCCATCGGTGCCGTCGTCGGGCGCCTCGACCAGCTCGAAGGGGCGCTCGTAGCGCCATCCCACCATCTCCGAGCCCTGCCAGCGCGCCACCACCTCGGCCCCCTCAGGCGCCAGGGCCTCGGCCATCACCATGTCGCGCCCGCCCTCGGGGTCGCGCACCTGCACGTAGGCGATGTCGTGGCCCACCGCGGCCCCGCTGTTGGAGATGAGCGTCCAGGGGGTGGTGGTCCAGACCACCAGGTCGGCGTCGGGCACGCCTCCGCTCCCGCCGACCAGGGGGAACCGCACGTACACAGAGGGGTCCACCACGTCGCGGTACACGTCGGGCTGGCCCAGCTCGTGCGACGAGAGCGCCGTGCCACAACGTGCGCAGTAGGGGGAGACCCGGTGGCCCTCGTAGAGCAGGCCCTGCACCCAGAGCTGGCGGACGAGCCACCAGACCGACTCGATGTAGTCGTCGGAGAGGGTCCAGTAGGCGTCTGCGGTGTCGATCCACACGCCCGAGCGCTCCGTCAGCGCTGCCCAGTCCTCCACGTAGCGGTGGACCGACTCGCGGCAGCGCCGGTTGAACTCGGCGATCCCGAAGGCCTCTATCTCCACCTTGCTGCGCAGGCCCAGCTCCTTCTCCACCTCCAGCTCCACGGGGAGGCCGTGGCAGTCCCAGCCGCCCTTGCGGGGGACCTTGCGGCCCCTCATGGTGTGGAACCGGGGGTAGAGGTCCTTGAAGACCCGCGCCCACACGTGGTGGATCCCGGGCCGGCCGTTGGCCGTGGGAGGGCCCTCGTAGAAGACCCATGGCTCGCCGTCGCGGCGCAGGTCCACCAGCTTGCCGCGCACGTCCAGGTCCTGCCAGCGCCGAAGGACCCGCGACTCGAGCGCGACCGGGTCGAGGTCTGGGTCAACAGGGCCGAAGGGCATCCTTGCAGCCTAGATGCCCCATGTTGGCCCGGCGGCCGCCCGGAGCGGGCACGAAAGCGAGGGAGACGAGGCGTGCGGTATTGACGGTCCTGTGGGTGGCACGTAGCCTCACGCCCTTCCGCGGCTGAGATCGTGCCCCCTTCGGGGCTGGAGGACCACAGATGCCCAGAGCCAGCTCCGGCAAGTCGAAGGCCACCTCCAAGAGGAAGGCCCCAGCCACCAAGGCGCCCGCCAAGAAGGCCGCAGCAGCGAAGAAGGCCCCTGTCAAGAAGCCTGCCGCCAAGAAGCCTGCCGCCAAGAAGCCCGCTGCGGGCAAGGCGAGCGCTGCGGCCAAGCCGGCAACCAAGAAGGCCCCGGCGACCAAGCCCTCTCCGGCCAAGCAGGCACCCGCCAAGAAGACTCCGGCCAAGGCTGCACCGGCCAAGGCCGCACCGGCCAAGAAGGCGACAACGACCAAGCCGGTAGCGAAGAAGGCTGCGAAGAAGCCGGTGGTCAAGCCCTTCGACCCCAAGTTCCTCAGCGCCCAGCGCGACCTGCTGCTCAGCGAGCGCAAGCGCCTCACCCACGACGTCGAGACGCTCGACGCCGAGGCCGACGAGCTGGCGCTCATGCGCGAGCCCGGCGATGCCCAGTTCGACGAGGAGTCGGGCGAGGGCGACACCCTCGCCGTGGAGCGCGAGCGCGACTTGGCCCTCAGCGCCCAGTTCCGCAGCCAGATCGAGGACATCGACCACGCCCTCGCCAAGATCGACAAGGGCACATACGGCATCTGCGAGGCGTCGGGCCTGGCCATCCCCAAGGACAGGCTGAGGGCCATCCCCTGGGCGCGCGAGCGGGTGGAGTACAAGGTGGGTGGGTTCCAACGTCGCTAGAGCCGCCCTCCACCGCACCGGCCCGCTCCGAGCAGGACAGGCCGGCCAGGGCGCACTGGGTGGTGGTCGGGGCGGTGGCCGTGGGGGTCCTGGCCGCCGACCAGCTGAGCAAGTGGTGGGCGCTGGAGCAGCTGCCTGGGAATCCCATCGAGGTGATCGGCTCAGCCGGGTTCCGCCTCACCTTCAACACCGGTACGGCCTTCGGCCTGGGAGGCGGGTACGGGGCCCTCGTTGCCGCGGGGGCGCTCGTGGTGGTTGCCGGTGTGCTCGTGTGGCAAGGGGTGCGGCCCATGTCGCGCCTCGGCTCCGTGGCGGTGGGGCTGATACTCGGTGGTGCCGTGGGGAACCTGGCGGATCGAGCCTTCCGGGGTGACGGCGGCTTCTTCTCGGGCGCGGTGGTGGACTTCGTCGACCTGAGGTGGTGGCCCGTGTTCAACATCGCCGACTCCGCGATCGTCATCGGGGCGATCCTCCTCGTAGGCCAGGTCGCCCTGGCCCGCCCCGACCGGTCGGAGCAGCCCTCTTGAAGGAAGTGGTCCCAGCCGTCCTGGCGGGCGAGCGCCTCGACAGGGTGGTCTCCATGCTCACGAGCAGGAGCCGCTCGGTGGCCGAGCAGCTGGTGGCGGGCGGCGACGTGCGGATCGACGGCGAGGTGGTGACCTCGCGGGCCAGGCGCCTTTCGGAGGGAGAGGTGCTGGAGGTCGACGTGAGCTCGGTAGGCCCCCAGGAGGTCAGGCCGGTCCCGGAGGCCGGCGTGGACGTGGTGGTGGTGCACGCCGACGAACACCTGGCTGTGCTCGACAAGCCCGCGGGGCTGGTGGTCCACCCGGGCGGCGGCCGCACCAGCGGCCCCCTGGTGCGCGGCCTGCTGGCACTCTCCCCCGAGATGGCCGGCGTAGGCTCCGACCCGGAGCGTCCCGGCATCGTCCACCGGCTCGACAGGGACACCTCGGGGTTGATGGTCGTGGCGCGCACGCAGGAGGCCTACGAGGCCCTCGTCTCGCTGCTGGCCGCCAGGCAGGTCGAGCGGCGCTACGCAGCCCTGGCGTGGGGAGCCTTCGAGTCGCCGAGCGGGCTGGTCGACGCTCCCATAGGGCGATCGACGCGCCGGCGTGACCGCATGGCGGTGGTGGGGAGCGGCCGTCCCGCCCGGACGCGCTACGAGGTGCAGGCAGCGTTCTCGGATCCGGTGGAGGTCACCCTCCTCGAGCTCGCCCTGGAGACGGGGCGGACGCATCAGATCCGCGTGCACCTGCAGGCGATAGAGCGCCCCGTGGTGGGCGACGACTGGTACGGCGGCGTGAGGGAGAGCTTCGAGGTGCCCCGCCTGTTCCTGCACGCCACCCGACTCGCCTTCACCCATCCCGTTACGGGCGAGAAGATCGAACTGACCTCACGACTGCCGCTTGATCTCGAAGAGGTCTTGAGTCGACTTCGGTAGTTCTCTTTGGGGGGTGCCCGAGGGGGGAGTGAGCGAAGCGAGCGAACGAGGCCGAAACACCGCTATGGCCAGGGTGACTTGCCCTCGGCCATCGAGACGATGTCGGCGAGGGTCAGCGACGAGAGGTAGCGGCGCATGTGGTCGCCCACGTCGGCCCAGATGGCCAGCAGCACGCACTGGCCCTCGTGCTCGCAGGCGCCGTCCTTGTGGGGCTCGCCGAAGTCGCCGGCCACGATGGGGCCGTCCACCGCCATGAGGATCTCCGACAGGAGGATCTCCTTGGGGTGGCGAGCCAGCACGTACCCGCCCCCAACCCCGCGCTTGGAGCGCACGATCCCAGCACCCTTGAGGGCCAGGAGGATCTGCTCGAGGTAAGGCTGGGGAAGGCCCGTGCGCTCTGCGATGTCGCGCACGGAGGTGGGCTTGTCGCCGCCGTCGTGCAACGCCAACGAGAGCAGAGCTCGGCTGGCGTAGTCGCCCCTGGTGGAGACCTTCATCGAGCCCATCGTATGCGGGCCGGCACCGGGCGGCCCGTGAGGTGTGGGCCGCTCGCCCAGGGGGATACGGTGGGAAGACTTCGGAAGGGGATGCCTTGGGCGATACACCTCTGTTGCCGGACTACGGCGGAGCTTGCGTTACCAACGTGACGCCCACGTTGCTCGACCCGCCGCCGTCGCTGCCCGACTGGTTCCCCGCGAGGGAGCTGGCCGACCAGGTGGTGCTGCTGGTGGTGGACGGCCTCGGCTGGGACCAGCTCCAGGAGAGGGCTGCTCACCTCCCCACCGTGGGCTCCCTGGCGGGGGGTCCCATCCTCACCGTCGCCCCGTCGACCACGGCGAGCGCCCTCACCTCCATCTGCACCGGCCTGCCCCCCGGCCAGCACGGGGTCATCGGCTACCGCATGAGCGTGGAGGGAGAGGTCCTCAACGTCCTGCGGTGGTGCCAGGGCGGAAAGGACGCCAGGGCCAAGGTGCCCCCGGAGAAGATCCAGCCCATGGCCCCCTTCCTGGGCCACCGCCCGGCCGTCGTCACCCGCGCCGAGTTCCGTGAGAGCGGCTTCACCCAGGCCCACCTCGAGGGCGTCCGCTTCAACGGCTACCGGATGCCCTCCACCCTCGTGACCGAGGTGGGGCGGCTCCTGCGCTCCGGCGAGTCTTTCGTGTACGCCTACTACGAGGGCATCGACAAGGTGGCCCACGAGTACGGGCTGGGCCGGCACTTCGACGCCGAGCTCCGTGCCGTCGATCGGCTGGTGGCCGACATCATGGAGGAGCTCCCCGCCGGGGTGATGCTGGTGGTCACCAGCGACCATGGTCAGGTCCAGGTGGGCGATCGAGTCGTGAGGCTCGCACCCGAGGTGATGGCCAACGTCGCCCAGCAGTCAGGTGAGGGAAGGTTCCGGTGGCTGCACGCCGCCACCGGGAGCGCCCAGGCCCTGGAGCAGGCGGCCCGGGAGCACCACAGCGACACGGCCTGGGTGGTGAGCCTCGAGCAGACCATCGACGAGGGCTGGTTCGGCCCGGTGGTCACCGAGCCCACCCGCGCCCGGCTGGGCGACGTCGCCCTGGTGGCCAGGGAGCCGGTCGCCTACTTCGATCCCGCCGACAGCGGCCCCTACCAGCTCATCTCCCGCCACGGATCTCTCACCGGCGCCGAGATGCGCGTACCTTTGCTCGCCTTCACCCGCTAGCCGAGGGAGCTCCATGCCTGCCGATCCCACTCCCGACAACGCCCAGCTGATCGACTCCAGCGCACAGCGGCCCGCCAACTCGCAGGATCGCCCCGAGATCGTGGGCGCCGTGCCGACTGGTTCTGGTGGCGGCACCTCTGGTGAGGATGGTTCCGGTGACGGTGCCGAGGCGGTCGAGAGCGTCTCGAGCCCGGCCAAGGTCATGCGGGTCGGATCGATGATCAAGCAGCTCCTGGAGGAGGTCCGGGCGGCCCCGCTCGACGAGCCCTCCCGCGAGCGGCTGCGCGACATCTACGAGACCTCGGTCCGCGAGCTGGGCTCGGCGCTGTCGCCGGACCTGCGCGAGGAGCTGGACCGCCTGGCCTTCCCGTTCTCCGAAGGGGTGCCCACCGACGTGGAGCTGCGCGTGGCCCAGGCCCAGCTGGTGGGCTGGCTCGAGGGGCTCTTCCACGGCATCCAGGCCACCCTCTTCGCCCAGCAGATGGCCGCCCGCCAGCAGCTGGAGGACATCCGTGGCCAGATCGGCCCCGGCCCCTCCACATCCCAGACCCCTGGGCCACCCGACGCCCCCCCTGGAACATATCTGTGATCTGCCGGCAGGACCCGCAGGCCTCACCCTCGCGCTAAGGTCCAATCACAGCCGTGTAATTCTTGAGAGGAAGCGTCCGGGTGGCCGACTCGTTCACCCATCTGCATCTGCACACCGAGTTCTCGATGCTCGACGGTGCCGCCAGGGTGGCCGACGTCGTGAGCAAGGCCGCGGCCGATGGCCAACCAGCTGTAGGCATCACCGACCATGGCAACATGTACGGGGTGCTCGACTTCTACAAGGCCTGCAAGGACGCCGGGGTGAAGCCCATCGTGGGCTGCGAGCTGTACCAGGCCTACGAGCACCGCACCGAGCGCCCCTCACGCCGGGGCCGCCAGGACGACGGTGGCGGCGACGCCGAGGGGGGCCGCAAGGCCTACTACCACCTCACCGCCCTGGCCGAGACCAGCGCGGGCTACCGGAACCTGATCCAGCTGGCCAGCCGTGCCTACCTCGAGGGCTACTACATGAAGCCCAAGGTCGACTGGGAGCTGCTGGAGGACCACCACGAGGGCCTCATCGTGACCACCGGATGCCTCGGCGGCCAGGTGCTGCAGTCGCTGCTCCAGGGCGACGAGGCCGCGGCAACGGCCAAGGCGGCGCGCCTCCAGGACATCTTCG
>CAYNQN010000056.1:0-11398 GCA_964399375.1 uncultured Rhabdothermincola sp.
CGGAGAAGTTCACTCCTGGTCCCGGTGTCACCGTGTTCGAGGGATCTGAGGCTTCTCCAGTTCCTATGTCGTTCACCGCTTGGACGGTGAATGTGTAGTCCTGGCCCTCTTCGAGGCCGATCACGTCCACGTGGGTGACATCAGCTGAGGTGTGGGTCACCTTGCCCCCTGGGCTGGCCGTGACGATGTAGCCCGTGATTGGGCTCCCACCGTCATTGGCAGGTGGGGTCCATGACACGTGGGCCATGAGCGGCCCTGCCTCAGCTGAAACTCCGGTCGGAGCCCCTGGTGCGGTGGCACCTCCCTGGACCTGGGTTACGGCCTGGGTGGCGTTGTGGACCACGCAGCTCAGCTTCACGTACACGTCCTGGTGGAGGATCTCCGTTGGTGGGACGTGGATGGTGAGGTTGAGCGGGGAACGCATCGTATAGGCGATGTCTGCATCGGCAGACACCGTCACCGTGCCGTTGGCTTCGAGCGTGATCGGAGCTGTCGGATCGGTGATGGTGTAGCCGTCTGGGAAGTCCCAGGCCTGGGTAGAGCCACCGCTTGCGACCATGGCGATGTCCATGTCTTCGAGGTAGATGATCGTGGCCTGGGCGTCGATGGCCAGCTGAGCCAGGTTCTCCGGCAGCGTCACCGACCAGGTGAACGCCACATCGCCAGATCCACCGTTGGGGAGCGTCTCTGGGACGTCCGTGGTGACCGGGGTCTCGAGGAACAAGATCCCATCTGGCGGAGCGACGAGTCCGGTCATGATCCCTACCGAGAACTCATCTGCTCCCTGGCACTCGAAGACCGGCTCGGCGAAGTCCTCGTCGATCACATAGTCCTGAGCGGGAGAGGCAGAGCCCTCGAAGGCCTCGGGGTCATCTGGTGTGAACACCGCAGACAGCGAGTGAGTGCCCGGTGCCAGATCGTCGACTACGACTTGAGCCTGGCCACCGGTGACGGCCACCGGTCCTGCGATGGTGGTCGCACCGTCGAGGAAGGTGACCGTACCCACCGCCGCGCTCGGAGTAATCGTGGCCGTGAGGGTCACGCTCTCACCGAGTGGCGCTGAGCCCTCTGGATCGATGGCAAGGGTGGTACCCGTCTCGACTGGGCCCACTGGGGCTGCATCGATGACGTAGGGCACGCCTTCAGACACCGATGGCGAGAAGGCCGACCCGTCTGTGGGCACGAACTCGGCGAACAGCTCGTGCTCACCCAGCTCCAGATCGTTCACCACCAAGGTGGCAACGCCATCCACCAGCTCTGCTGAGCCGATGTCACCGTGCTCGTCACCGAAGGTCACGGAGCCCACGGCTTCAGCTGGGCTGACAGTTGCCGTGAGGGTCACGTCCGAGCCCTCCGTGGCGTGCTCAGCGGGAGACACCTCCAGAGAGGTGCTGGTCTCCATGCCTGGCTGGATGACGTCGTGTTGGACCACAGCCGAGGTGGCCCCCTCTACTGCCGACGGGTTGGCGGACGTGAATGTCGCCGTGTAGCTGTGGCTGCCCAGATCCTGGCCGAACGCAGTCAGCGTCGCTGCGCCGTTCGTGTACTCACGCACACCCAACGAGGTCTCACCGTCGAAGAACTCGACAGTGCCCGCACTGGCGCCCTCCGGGCCCACGGTGGCCGTGAGCGTCACGGGGTCACCCACCGGGGAACTGCCCTCAGGAGAGACCGCCAGCGAGATGGTTGACTCCACCGGAGACCCGGGCGGGACGACCAGCTGCGTCACCCTCGGGCTGGTGGAGGGAAGGTACGCATCCTCGTCGGGAGTGAACTCGCCCCACACCTCGTAGGTGCCCACCGGCAACGTCGCCGTTGCCGGTGAGTCGGCCAGCAGCCCCCTACCGGAGTTGTTCGTCGTGGAGGCGAAGAAGTTGACGATGGCAGTACCCAGAGGCGTCACCGCGTCGGTGGCGGTGTTCTCCGCGAAGTAGGCGATGACACCCGTATTCCGGGGGTTCATGCTGTCGATATATGTCGCGTAGCCGTTGATCTGGCTCCACGTAACGCCCTGGACGGCTGGGACAGGCGGCTGGGGCTGGGGCTGGCCGTTGGAGGTTCCGGCAGCGCCGGTCGGGAAGATCGACTGGATCTCCGAGGAGGTCTGGAACGGGTCTTCCGGTGTGGGCGTGGGCACCACCGTGTAGGTCCACTCGATCGGATCCGACGGGAGGCACCCGGGGTTGTAAGGAGGCTGGGGCGAAGCCCCCTCGGTCGGGGCCATCGGGTCTGCCCAGAGCTTTATCGTGTGGGTTCCCAAAGTGTTCGGCATGCCAGAGATGTCGCTCAGCAGCTCGTACTCCTCGAACAGGACGGTGGAAGACTGCTTGACGCCGTCGATCTCCACCCATACAGGCACGCTGCCGAACGGCTCCAGACATTCGACCGGGCCCACCTTGTAGCCGCTCCTCACCCGGAACGTCGCCATCTGGGGAGCCAGGTCGGTCCCGCGGAGGGAGTCGAACGTCTTCTCGATCGTGAACTTGGGAATCTCACCCCCTTCGACGGACAGAGGCGCAGGGCTCGACTCAGCAGCAGCCCACCACCAGGCAGAAGAGGTCGCGTTCGGGGTGAACACCGCCCGCAGGGAGTGCGGTCCCGGAGCGAGCGCTATCTCGGTCTGGATCACTCCATCGCTGGACGCGCTGACAGAGGTGAACGAAGACGTCCTGATCTGCCGCAGGGCTGGTACGGGCTCGAGATCATCGAGGATGACGATGGAACCCGTGAGCGGTGCCGGCGCAGACGTCGAGTTGGGCGCCGGAGAGACCGTGATAGTGATCGGCACCGACTCGGCCACCGCAGCCGTCTCCTGCACATCCAGCTCGAGCGTCACCGGCTGCTTGTCGAGCTCGGGATAGACGATGTGCTCGAGAGGCGATGGTGAAGGTGGGCTGGCCGCGTAGTTCAGCTTCTGAGCGTTGGAAGGCCTGAAGAATGCTGTGAAGCTCAAGTCTCCTTGGGGCAATCCCGGCTGCTGGAAGCTCGGAGCCGACTCAGTGGCGGTCATCGTCGGCCCAGCTTGGGACGACACGTTGGCCGATCCCGTCCAAGCGGGCTCACCGGGCTGGGTCTGGAACTCCATCGTCCCGAGACCGAACGTCTGGGGGAAGTCCGTTCCGTTGAACCGGGACACCGAGGCGGTGAGGGTCACCGGCTCGCCGAAGAAGCTGTACTCCTTGTTCATCGTCACGTTGGAGGCGACGGTTCGGATCGCAGCAGCTGCCGGCGGGGAGGCCATCGATACGTCGATGTCGACCACACCACCCGCCACGGCGAAGTTGACCTGACCAGCGAGAGACTCGCCAGCGGAGGTCAGGCAGCCGCCAGCAGGAACCGGCGAGACGAACGTACCGGGCTGGCTGGCGAGCGGCAACGCACCGTTGAGCCCCGCACGAGTTCCCGTGAAGTTGACGTCGAAGGGCCCGAGCACGCAGCTGGAGGCGAACGTCACGGGGCCATCGCCGAAGTCGGCTCCGGTCACCTGGAGGGTGAAGCCGGCGTCGATGTCGGCTTCGGCGTCGGGTGCCCAGACCGTGCCGTCAGGAAGGTTCTGGATCCCGCCTTCACCGACACCCACGGTCGCGAGCCTGGCGGTGATCGTCCCACCCGGAACCGTGAAGGTGGTCGACGGGACCTTGAAGATGGCTCCCTCGCCCTGCAGACCGGTGTGATCGGTGCGGAAGGTGCTGTTGAGGAACGAGCCGGCGGGCACCGGAGCGGACGCGTTGTTGATGCTGATCGTCCCGGTGATCGGGGCGTCGACGGCAGATTGCGACGCGCTGGCAGCCTGGAGGGGAACGACCTGGGTGTAGCGACCCGAGGCCGGGAAGAAGGCCGTGTCGCCGCCGTACTCGACCCGCAGGTCATTTCCACCCCACAGGAAGGGATGGCTCGGGAACGTCACGGAACCGCCTTCCAGCGGCTCGGTGAACAAGAGGGTCTCGCCCTCGTAGAGGCTGACCGGACCAGTTGGAGTACCCGAGGCCCCTGCTGTCGGCAGGATCGATGCAGAGATGGCGATGAAGTAGGGGGTCGACTCCGAGAAGACGCCGTTGGGGTTGGGGTCCGGAGACGTGATCTGGACCTGGGGCTTGTTGCGGTTGGCAGGGTTCGTCACCGTCACCGTCACGGCGTTCGATGCCGATGCCTCGAACAGCGGGCTCCCCAGGTAGGTGGCGGTGATCGATCGCGTGCCGACGTTGTTGAGCGTCGCGCTCAAGATCGCGACGCCGTCAGCGTTCACCTCGGCCAAGCCGAGGGGGGTGGCACCGTCGTTGAATCGCACCGCACCACCGGAGACAGCGCCGTCGGCCGTCGCCACGTTTGCGGTGAGGATCGACGTCGACCCACCCGGCAGGAGCGTGGGGTCGGCGCTGAGGGTGGTGGTGGTCGGGATGGTCGTGGAACCCGACGCGATCACGGTGCCGAAGAGCACGGGGGCGGGCACGTTGCCCTCGGCCCAGCAGCTCACGGTTGCCGTGGCGTAGCTGTTGCCCGCAAGGAACTTGTAGCCCGTCGACGCCTTGTCGAGACCTGAGACCCGAGTCGAGATGGTCGAGCCCACGGCGCCGGTGGCCCGCACGGTCACGTCGAACGACGGGTGCTTGAAGGGGGTCGAGTTGTCGGGCAGGGACGGGTTCTTCACCACCGCACCCACCGACAGCACGATGCGCGCCGGGCTGTAGAGCTCGTCCACAGCCACCGAGTAGGGCCCGGCAGTGCCATAGGTGGAGTCCGGTACCAGCTCCACACCGACCAGCTCGGCATTGGTGGGCAAGTTGAACATCAGCTTGATGTTCTGCAGCCCGGTAACGGTGACCTCTCCGACGATCGGGTTGAAGGCCTTGTCGGGCAGGTAACCCTCGTCGGGGATCACCCGGAAGGTGAACTCGGAGTCGGGCTCCACGTTCGCAGGGTGCTCCACCGTGAACCCGAGGGGCTCGAACTGCGTCTGGCCGATGCTGCCGACCTCACCGACGCACTCGCTGGTCCACACGACGTGTGTGCTCTCGGTGTTCTCGGGCTCCTGGGCGCCCGCCACCGATGGCGTCGGCACTGCCAGCGCGAGGAGCGATCCCACCATGGCCAGCACCAGCAGTGCGACGACGGCGGTTCGCCGTCCAGGAAGCATGGTGGCGAATCGCCACCTCTTCATGTGCGTGGACGCGGTCGCGCCGCGCGCACCTCTACCCAACGATGAACTCATGGAACCCCCCTGTTGACTGAACTGCACTGACTGATCGAGAACTGACTGACTGACTGACTGACTTGTTGATGGACTGAGAGCTGTGGGACCAGCCGACCCCTAGGCGTCGGCGGCCCCTTGGGACGACGACGGGTTGGCGCTCTGGCGAGCGGTGGCAAGGGCGTGGCCGTCGGTGACGGCACGGCGAAGGGTCACGACGCCGGGACGGTCGTGGTCGGCGGCCCGGTAGGCGATGGAGATGGGCACCACCCACGAGGCCTGGTCGATCGGCAGCTCAACCAGCTCGCCCGACGCCAGCTCGGCGACGACGGCAGAGCGGGCAACCACCCTCGGTCCACCTGGATCGCCGGTGCCCGGAGCCGAGGCCACGCTCAGCTCGGCCAGCGACAGCGGCTCGGTGCGCGACGCCCACGGGTGATCGGCCGAGACCACCCAGATGACCGGGTCGGCCAGCAGCGCCTCGATGCGCACCGAGGCGTGGGCCCAGTTGGGAGGATCTTCGGAGGCCCCGCCGTCGGCCCCAGAGGCCTTCCCGTTAGCAGACCTCTTCTCGCCACCGGCCTTCCGGTCGGCGGCGGGAGCCGGAGCCGGAGCGACTTGGGCGTCGGAGCCGTGGGGTTCGATGAAAACGCCCACGGCCACGTCGATCAACCCCTCGGCGACGGCGTCGAGCATCTCTGCGGCGTCGGTGGCGGTGGTGATATCGATGCGTGAGGCGGCAGCCATGTTCTCGAGGAACGGCATGACGGCATCGCTCGCCGAGCGCTGCACCTGGAGGCGGATGAGGTCGTCGTCGTCGATCACGGCCATGGCCTCGTCGACGAGCGAGACGCACTGGGCGGCGTAGGGCACGAGCCGGTAGCCGGCCGGGGTGGGCTGCACCCCGTGAGGCATGCGGGTGAAGAGCTTGACCCCCACCCGGCTCTCGAGCCGGCGGATCCGCTCGGAGACCGACTGCTGGGTCACCTCCAGGTGTCGGGCGGCTCGGGTGACCGAGCGCTCCTGGACGACGAGCAGGAACGACCGGAGGTCATCGATGCTCAGAGCCATTCGATCCCTCCTAACAGGCATACGCAGCTGGCTACTGGATTCATGGCCACCACTTACCGGATGTATCTCGGTTCGTCTCACCATAAGTCATGATGAGATCGTTGCCAAGTCAGGATATCTCCGACTCTAGAAAAGAGTCAACAGCTATTCCAGGATTAATTTGCAAGCAAACAGTTGCGGCCTGTCCCACCCGTCACCCGACAACCCCCGGCTCCGAGCCGAAAACGAGCAGAACCGGCGTACCTCCGTCATCGATCTGATGACGGAGGTACGCCGGTTCGAGAGAGACGCAGGCGAGCCCGTGGCCCGAGCGGCCCGCCTGCGAAGCAGGCAGGAGCGGGGAAGATGACTGAGGAAGTGCGCCCGTCGGCGCACTTCCTCAGTCGATCGGGTCGATGAGCTCGGGGTCGGGCTGGCGGCTGGGTCGGCGGAAGGGCAGCTGGCGAGGGATCCGCCAGCCATGCTGAGGACGCTCGTGCTCCAGGTGGCTCTTGCGGATGGCGAGGATGTCGGTGCGGGTGACGATGCCGCAGAGCCGCCCGTGCCCGTCAGCACCCTCGATCACCGGGAGGTGGTCGACCCCCTCGTCGAGCATCCGCTGCAGGGCCGTGGCGGCAACGTCGGTGGGCTTCACCGAGACCACGTCGGTGCTCGCTGCCTCCGATACGGGGGCGTCGTCGGCATGGGCATCGGTGAGCAGGTCGCCGCGGGAGATGATCCCCACGCAGTTACCTGCGTCGTCCACCAGGGGGTATGCGCTGTGGGCGCCCTTCGTCAGCAGATCCCTGGCGGCGGCGATGGTGGTGGATGCGGTCACCGTCTGCACCTCCGTGGTCATGATCTGGGTGATCCCGGTGGTGCGATACCGATCGGGCTCGTAGTCGGTGTGAACGTGCAGGCCCCGGCGGGTGAGCTTCTCGGTCATGATGCTGTCGCGCATGAGCGCGCCCGCCAGGAGATTGGCCAGGACGGTGGCGATCATGAGCGGCAGGATCACCTCGTAGTCGCGCGTCAGCTCGAACACGAAGACCATGGCCGTGAGGCTGGCCCTGGTGGCCGAACCGAACGTGGCCGCCATGGCGACAAGGGCGAAGGCGCCAGGGGAGACCTCGAGGCCGGGGATCACGGCGTTCACCAGCTCGCCGAACAGGGTGCCGAAGCCGGCGCTGATCAAAAGGATGGGTGCGAGGGTCCCCCCTGAGGTGCCCGAGGAGAGGGCGATCCACCAAGCGAGGAGCTTGCCGCCCGCCAGCAGCGCCACCGCAGCGATGGTGAGCCGGCTGGAGAGGATGTCGCTGATGGCGTCGTAGCCCACGCCCAGGGCTCGAGGGACTGCGAGGCCCACGATGCCGAACCCCACCGCACCGATGATGGGGTGCCAGAACTCCCCCACCGGCAACCGGCGGAAGCCCGCCTCGAACAGGAACAGTCCCTTGCAGATGACCACCGCCAGCAGCCCGCACGCCAGACCAAGCAGCGCGTAGGCGGGCAGCTGGCCCAGGCCCGCGTAGTCGTGAGAGGGGACCTCGAACAGGGGACCCGCCTCGATGAGCGCAGCGTGCATGCCCCCTGCCACCGCCGCCGACACGACGAGGGGGATGAAGGCGCGGGTGGAGAACTCGAAGAGGAGCAGCTCGATGGCCAGGATGACCGAGGCGAGTGGAGCTCCGAAGGTGGCGGCCATGCCGGCGGCCGCACCGCACGCCAGCAGGATCTTGCGCTCGGAGGGAGACATGCGGATGACCTGGCCCAGCAGCGAGCCCACCGCCCCGCCGGTCACGATGATCGGCCCCTCGGCGCCGAAGGGACCCCCGGTTCCGATGGCGATGGCCGACGACGTGGGCTTGGCAAGGGCGGCCCTGGGGGAGATGCGGCTCTGCTTGGTGAGCACCGCCTCCATGGCCTCGGGGATCCCGTGACCACGGATCACCGGCGCCCACTTCGCTATGAGCGACACGGCGGTGGCACCCAGAACCGCCGCCACGATGATGAGGGGGTTCATGAAGAGCTCGCTGAAGTTGGGCACCTCCCAGCCCCACTGGTGGAAGAGGGCGAGGTTGGTGATGAGGCCGATGAGGTGCAGCAGGAGCCAGGCTGCCAGGCCTCCGATGATTCCCAGCAGGGCGGCGAGGCAGGTGAGGAAGAGCAGCCGCCGTGCGGACGTGGTGGTGTCCATAGGCGAATCATATCGTGTCACGAGGTATATTCGTTCGTGTCACGACCTAAGGTGGGATCGTGACCCGGCGACCCTCCCCTTCGTCCGACTCATCCGCCTCGTCCAGCACTGGTGGCTCCGGCCACCAGCTCTCCGATCGCGACTACCAGACCCTGGCCCAGTTCCGCCACGCCCTGAGGGTGTTCATGAGGACCTCCGAGGACGCTGCCAGGGAGGCGGGGCTGACGCCCACGCAGCACCAGCTGCTCCTGGCGGTCCGGGGCCACGCAGGCGACGGGGGCCCCTCCACCTCCGACGTCGCAGAGAAGCTCCAGCAGAAGGTGCACTCGGTGGTGGAGCTGGCCGATCGCGCCGAGGAGGCAGGCCTGGTCCGGCGCACGGCCGACCCCTCCGACGGGCGCCGCAAGCTGCTCTCGCTCACCGCCAGGGGCGAGAAGGTGCTGGCCCAGCTCTCGCTCTTCCACCGCGACGAGCTCCGCCGCTTCCGCCGCGAGATGACCGAGATCCTCCAGGAGCTCCGGTAGGACATACGCTATAGATCACATCGACAGCGTCTTAAGTTCTTCGATCCTCGCTTGCTCGGATCGATTCGCGCTGTGCTTGCTGGGACCCTCGCCTATCGGCTCGGGTTCCCAGGCGGCAGAATGTCAGTCACGCCCGGATAGCTCAGTTGGTCAGAGCAGCTGTCTTGTAAACAGCAGGTCGTCGGTTCGAATCCGACTTCGGGCTCTCAACTGATCGCAGTTGCTGCTTCCAGGAGACGCCTAGCCGCCGCGGCGATCCCTGCATGGACATGAAGGGTTATACAGGCGTCACTGAGATCTTGTTCTTCGTCGGCGATTTCCTCCACGAGCCCGGCCGCTGTACTGAACTGCCGAGCCTTCGTCATTCGGCCTTCTCGCTCTCTTGATGAGCAATCTCGCGTATCAGCCACCATCGACGTCCTTTCCACCCGCTACCAGTCGTTGGGTTAGGTAGGTGGCGGGGCCAGCCAAGGGGATGCCCTCGCTAGCGATGTCCTCGAGTACTCGCTCGGTTCCTGCCCCCCGCCCCACCTCAGCGACTGACATCTCTAGTATCTGAGTGTCGTTGCCTGTCCAGAGGTTACACGCTCGGACGAACTCGTCGAGCTGGTCACGCCAGCCCTGTTCAGCATCACCGTCCACCGAATTCGGACGAACGACGAACACGTCGATGTCGCTCTCGGCGGTCATCCTCCCAGTAGCCGCAGAGCCGAAGACCGCCGCGTACTCGCACGGCGTCTGCCAAAGCGCGATGGTCTGACGCATGCGGTCGAAGACCTCATGGCCGGCTTCGGCCAAACCGACGATGTAGGGCGCTGAGACATGGGCCCTGTTGAGCCGGTAGGTGTACGCACGACCCACTCGCTCGCTGTGGACGATGCCCTGCGAAGCAAGTCGACGCAGTGCGTTGCGAACTCCGGCCACAGAGTGAAGGCCGATCAGGCTCTGGACCTCCGGAGGGGTGAAGCCCGCCTCCGCACGCGCGAGCACCGCCAAGACGTCACCGTCGACGCTTGGGGTCACCACCTGCAGCGGGCGACTCAGCAGCATCTAAAGAATTATACACATATATGTAGAATTCTTTGTTTATCGAGACAAATCTATGTATTGGGTCTGTTTGTTGTCGCCACTTTGCGGGCCGTCGGGTGCGGCGGCTCAGCTCGCCAGGATCTTCTGGACGGCGGCCTGGACCACGGTGAGGGGGTCGGGGGCACCGGAGAGGTCGGTTCCCAGGGAGTTGGCGAACTGCATGGTGACCACGAGCTGGCCCATCAGGATCGCCACCATCTGCGACTCGTCGGTGGTCGAGTTGACCGACCAGGCGATGGCCTGGTCGACGTCGGGAAGCTCGCTGGTGAGGTCGCTCGGGGAGCTGATGTTCACAGGAATCGTCTGACCGTCGGAACCGGTCACCTCACCCTGGGAGCAGTTGAGGCCGGCGACGCCCGCCGAGAACGACTCCTGGGCCTGAGAGGTGGTCTGGAAGTAGCGGATCTCCTCGAGGAAGGCGAGGTTCCCGTCGGCTGAGATCGAAGTGGCTCCCACCTCCACATCGGGTGCCGAGACGGTGTCGGCCCGAGGAGTGCCGCAGGGAGCCGGGCCGGAGGACTCGCTCGTGTCGTGGGTCTCCGCAACGAACCCGGGACCAACCTCGCTGGGGGTGAGCAGCGCACCCTGGGCGAGCTCCTCGATGTCGGCGAGGGGCAGGTCGTCGCTCCCCGTGCTGGTGGTTCCCGGGCTGGCGGTGGTGTCGGTGCTGCCACCCCCGCCCGTCTCCGACGACGTCGAGCACGCTGTCAGAGCCAGGAGGGCGACGGCGATCAGCGCTGCGCCGATGCGGTACGGACGAGAGCGATCTCTGGTTGACATCGGCGGCACTCCCCAACTTCGCCGGACAGGGACCGCTGAATTATCGCCCAGCCGACCGCCCTGAGCCGTGATGATCAGCGAAGGAGGCCGGGGCGTGAGCCCCGGCCTCCCTCTCTTTGCTTCGTTCGGGCCCTCTGGCCCTATGTCTCGGCTGTGACTACAGCTCGGTGGGGATCACCGTGGTGTAGCGGTAGAGGAAGGCAGCCATGGCCTGGCGGGTCAGGCTGTCTGAGGGTCGGAAGTCGTCTCCAGGCGGTGTGGTGGTGATGCCCACCTCTCCCATCCAGGTGATCTGCGGGCAGAACACGTTGGATGTGGGGACGTCTGGGTATGGAGCCACCGTGCACTCCGGCGGGGTGTCCGGGCCGTTGGCCAGGCGGTAGAGGAACGCACTCATCGCCTGGCGAGAGAGGTTGCCCGTTGGGTTGAAGGTGCCATCGGGGTTGCCGGTGGTGATGCCTTCGTCTTTCAGCCACTGGATCTCACCGCAGAACGCGTTGTCCAAGCTCACATCTGTGAACGGCATGGAGCTGCATTCGGGATCTGCTCCGTTGGGGCTTCCCTCGAGGC
>CAYNQN010000057.1:0-2781 GCA_964399375.1 uncultured Rhabdothermincola sp.
TGGGGGTCGAGTGGCTCACCGTCTACGCCTTCTCCACCGAGAACTGGCGCCGGCCCCCCGACGAGGTGCGGTACCTCATGGGGTTCAACGAGTCGCTGCTGGTGCGCCGGCGCGACGAGCTGAACGAGCGGGGCGTGCGCATGCGCTTCCTGGGAAGGCGCGACTGGCGCGTGCCGAAGCGGTTGCTCAGGCGCATGGACGAGTCGATCGAGCTCACCCGTGCCAACCGCACCATGACCCTCACGATCGCCTTCAACTACGGCGGGCGAGCCGAGATCGTCGACGCAGTGCGCCAGCTCGTGGCCGAGGGCACCCCTGCCGGAAAGATCGACGAGCGCGCCATAGCCAAGCGGCTCTACGACCCCGAGATGCCCGAGCCCGACCTGATGGTCCGCACGTCTGGCGAGTACCGCATCTCCAACTACCTGCTCTGGGAGATCGCATACAGCGAGCTGGTGTTCACCGAGGTCCTCTGGCCCGACTTCCGCCGGACCGACCTGTTCGCTGCCGTCGAGGAGTTCCAGTCGCGCGACCGCCGCTTCGGCGGCGTGCGCGACGGCTAGGCCAGGCGGGCCTCCCCATGAGCCAGCTCTATCGCGACACCGGGGTGGTGCTGCGCACCCACAAGCTGGGCGAGGCCGATCGCATCGTCGTGATCCTCACGCGCAACCACGGCAAGGTGAGGGCGGTGGCCAAGGGGGTGCGCAAGACCAGCTCGCGCTTCGGCGCCCGACTGGAGCCCACCACCCAGGTGGCCCTTCAGCTCTACGCGGGCCGAGAGCTCGACGTGGTCACCCAGGCCGAGACCGTGGAGAACTTCCGGGCCATTCGCGAGCACCTCGACCGCATCACCCGGGCCTCGGCCATGCTCGAGGCCGTGGAGGTGGTCTCGCCCGAGCGCGAGCCCAACCCCCGGCTCTACCTGATGCTGGTGGGAGCGCTGGGGGCGCTGGCCGCAAACGACCCACCGCTGGTGGTGCCGGCCTTCTTCTTGAAGCTGCTCTCGCTGGAGGGCTTCCACCCCGTGGTCGACCGGTGCGTGAACTGCGGGGCGGAGGGCCCGCTGGTGTCGTTCGACGTGGAGGGCGGGGGTATGCGCTGCGCCGCCTGCCGCTACGGCCAGGCGGTGTCGCCCGAGGGGCTCGACCTGCTCCAGAGGGTGCTGGGAGGCCAGCTGGGATCGGCCCTCAACGAGGAGACCTCGCAGGCCACCTACGAGCTGGAGCAGCTGGCCACGCGCCTGCTGGAGCACCACGTTGAGCGCCGCATCCGCTCCGTCACCCTGTTCCACTAGCGCTCGGCTCCACTCCGCTCTCGCTCCGTTGCGCCTCGAGCCGGCTTCGCCGGTGCGGCTCTTGCGGCCTGCGCCGCTCCGCCTGGCGGCGTCGCGGCCTGACTAAGGGGTGAAGCGAACCGGGAGGCGCTCGAGGCCTCGCAGGATCAAGCGGTTCCTCCACTGCGGCTCGTCGTCGAGCAGCTCCCAGTTCGAGAAGCGCGAGAGCAGCGACTCCAGCACCACCCTGCCCTCCAGCCTGGCGAGGTTGGCCCCGAGGCAGTGGTGGATGCCCGCCGCGAAGCTGAGCGGGTAGTTGGGATCACGACCCACGTCGAAGGTGTCGGGGTCGGGGAACTGGGCGGGGTCGCGGTTGGCTGCCCCGAGGAAGGCGATGACGAAGTCGCCCTCCTCGATCAGGTGGCCGTCGATCTCCACCGGCTCGAAGGCAACGCGGGCGTCCACCTGCACGGGCGACTCGAAGCGCAGGATCTCTTCCACCGCCGAGGGGATCAGCTCGGGCTCGGCGCGCAGGCGCGCCAGCTGGTCGGGGTGGCGCAGGAGGGCGAGCAGGCCGTTCCCGATGAGGTTGGTGGTGGTCTCGAACCCGGCTGCGAACAGCAGTATGAGGGTGGCCACCAGCTCGTCCTCGGTGAGGGCGTCCTCGCCATCGCGCGCGGCGATGAGCGCCGAGGTGAGGTCGTCGGAGGGCTCCGAGCGGCGCTTCTCTATGAGCTCGCGGAAGTAGCCCTCCATCACGGCCATCGCCGCCTCGGCCTGGTCGATCTGCTCCTCGGTGACACCGATCTCCAGCGAGGCCGCCACGTCGCCCACGATGGGCCTGAACTGCTCACGGTCGGCTGCCGGCACCCCGATGAGCTCGCCGATCACGTCCACTGGGAGACGGAAGGCGAGCGCCTTCATCACGTCCACCTCACGCTCGGCTGCCAGCGCGTCCATGATCCGGCCGGCGGCGCTCTCGATGCTCCCCCGCATCTCCTGGACGCGCTTGGGTGTGAATCCCCTCACCACCAGGCCGCGCAGGCGGGTGTGGCTGGGGGGGTTCACGAAGAGCATGGAGGTGGCCATCACCGACGGGGGGCGGGGCCGCACGCCCGGGGTGAACAGGGCCCGGCGGTCGTCGGCGGGGTCGCCCTTGCCGAAGCGGTTGTCGCGCAGCAAGAAGTTGCAGTCGTCGTAGCGGGTGACGAACCACAAGGGCCCGAGCGAGCTCTTGTGGACCGGAGCCGTCTCCCGCAGCCGGTGGTAGCGGGGGTGGGGGTCGGCGCGGCCCTCGGGGGTTATCAGGGTCTCCATGACCAGCCCGTCGGCCGCCATCTGCTCTGCTGTCGCCGCCATCCCTCGTGCCCCCTAGGCCCTCTCCTGGCACCGCGTGCCACCCGGCCTGGGAAGTCTGCCCCAGAACCCGGGTCGGCGCACCGGGTTGCCCTAGCCCGTTGCTCCGGGGAGGCCGGACCCGTTGCTCCGGGGAGGCCGGACCCGGTCAC
>CAYNQN010000057.1:2881-10921 GCA_964399375.1 uncultured Rhabdothermincola sp.
CCCGTTGCTCCGGGGAGGCCGGACCCGTTGCTCCGGGGAGGCCGGACCCGGTCACCGCAGGAGTGAATAGGTGACCTGTTTGGTAGGGTTTAGGGCATGGCGAGCTTCCGAGACCTCCTCCGCCAGACCAAGGGCGAGATCCGGGAGGTGAGCACGGCCGAGGCGCAAGAGCTGATCTCCGGCGGTGCCACCCCCGTAGACGTTCGCGAGCCCGACGAGCACGAGCAGGGCACCGTGCCGGGGTCGGTGTTCATCCCACGGGGCCAGCTGGAGACACAGATCGAGAACCGCGTGCCCGACCACGACGAGCCCCTCGTGGTCTACTGCGCCGGGGGAACCCGCTCGGCCTTCGCCGCCAAGACGCTCGGTGAGCTGGGCTACACCGACGTGGTGTCGGTGGCGGGAGGGTTCAACCGCTGGAAGGACGAGGACCGTCCCTGGAAGCTGCCGAGGGTCCTCACCCCCCAGCAGCGCAACCGCTACCAGCGGCACCTGCTGCTACCCGAGGTGGGCGAGGAGGGCCAGCTGAAGCTGCTCGACGCCAAGGTGCTGCTGCTGGGAGCTGGGGGCCTGGGCTCGCCGGCCGCCCTCTACCTGGCTGCGGCCGGGGTGGGCACCATCGGCATCATCGACATGGACGTGGTGGACGAGTCGAACCTGCAGCGCCAGATCCTGCACAACACCGATCGCATCGGCGAGCGCAAGGTGGACTCCGCCAAGAAGGCGATCACCGCCCTCAACCCCGACGTAGACGTGGTGGCGCACGACACCCGCCTCGGCGCCGACAACGTGGTGGACATCATCGGCCAGTACGACCTGGTGGTCGACGGGTTCGACAACTTCCCCAGCAGGTACCTGCTGAACGACGCCTCGCTCATAACGGGCACGCCGGTGGTCCACGGCTCGATCTTCCGGTTCGAGGGGCAGATCACGGTGTTCAAGCCCTACGACGGGCCCTGCTACCGCTGCTTCCTCCCCGAGCCCCCGCCGCCCGAGCTGGCGCCGTCGTGCTCCGAGGCAGGTGTGCTGGGCGTGCTGCCGGGGATCATCGGCTCCATCCAGGCCCTGGAGGCCATCAAGACCATCCTCGACCTGGGCGAGTCGCTCTCGGGGCGCCTGCTCACCTACGACGCGCTGGAGCAGTCGTTCCGCAACTACAAGCTGCACCGCGACCCACAGTGCCCCGCGTGCTCGCTGCCACCCGACCAGATCGTCATCGCCGAGTACGACCAGTACTGCACGCCGCACGTGGCTGCTCCTGCTCCTGCCCCTGCCTGACCCAGGCGATCCTGACGGCCTCCGATCCCGGACGAGGGGGCCGGTGAGCGTCGGCGATCCTCCTGCCCTGGTTCCCAGGGCTGCCGCCAACTGAGGGGAAGCCGGGGATAGCATCTGTTCTCCTGCGGGCGGAACCGGCTGTCAGCTTGCGCGCCCGAGGTCGAGACGCCACATGAGACAAACCCCCCGTACCAGGCAGCGTCCCCTGCTCGTCTTCGCCGTCGCCCTCCTGGCGATGGCCACGATCGTCCCGATCCTTCCCCGGCCTGCCGATGCCCAGGAGGGGGGCAGCCCTGCCGCCATACCCTCCACGTGGCCGATCGGGGCCGAGCCCTACGCCAACATCGTGCACTGGGCCGGCCAGCGGGCCTCGGACTACGGGTGCGGCCTCACGCGCGACCGCCTGGCGGCGGCGATGCTGGCGATCGTCTACTACGAGGCCGGCTACTCCACGGCCCAGCCTCCCTCGCCCATGACGCTGGGCCGCTGGGACACGCTGTCGGTGCGCTCCGACAACGCCCGGCTATATGCCTTCTCCGACCCGTCCACGACCTTCCAGCGGGCCTACTTCCACGCCGGCATAGGGATGTGGCAGTTCGACTCGGCCGGCGGATACCCGCTGACCGCTGCCGGCGCCATCGACACGTGGACCGCGGCCGAGGAGGCCTCGAAGATCATCGCCCAGCGCTACTGCGCGAGCCTCGCCACCGACCCCGTCGAGAAGGTGAAGGCGGGCTGGGGGCCGTGGGTAGCCTGCTGGCCACTGCAGAGCACGGGCGAGAACCGCTGCCTCACCGCCTTCGACGACATCTTCGACGGCAACGCCATCCGGTCGCAGCGCATCACCACGTACCCGGGAGTGACCCGCTACGGAGGGATGGAGCCCCGTTCCTGCAAGCTCTCGAACGTGCCCGTGACCTGCTACTTCGTGGACCCCTCGCGAGCAGAGGGCTACAACTACTGGGCCAGCCCCGGCTACGGGGGCTCGGCCACGGCCCCCATCACGGCCCCCTTCTACGTGATCTCCCAGGGGGGCCGCGAGCACCGCTTCTGGCTCTCGCAGGACACCGGCTACGGGGCGACGATCACGGCCAGCAAGCCGATCACCTCCGACGCCCGCCGCTCGCTGGAGTGGTCGTTCTCCAACGAGCTGTGCGACGAGACCACCCAGCGGGGTGCCTGCGGCACCCCCTACGGGCACCTCGACGAGGTGGTGGCCGGCCCGGCCTCGGTGACGGTGCGGGGCTGGGCGATCGACCCGAACGTGGCGGGCCCGATCTTCGTGCACGTCTACGTGCAGGGCCGCTTCTCGGGTGAGGTGCTGGCGGGCAACCCCCGCCCCGACGTGGCCGCGGCCTTCCCCGGGTACGGGCCCAACCACGGCTTCGAGGTGACGATCAACGGCGTCACGCAGGGTGCCAGGGACGCGTGCGTGTACGCCATCAACGTGGGCATGGGCGACGGGAACCCGATCATCGGGTGCGGCACCGTGAACGTGCCCGACGGGCCGGCCGGCTTCTGGGACGTTCCCCCCGGCCACCCGTTCGGGGCAGAGATCTCGTGGGTAGCCGGAGAGGGGATAGCCGAGGGCTACGACGACGGGAGGTTCCGGCCCACCGGCCTGGTGACCCGCCAGGCGCTGGCCGCCTTCCTGTACCGGCTCTACGCCGTTTGGGGGGCCTCGCCTCCCGGGGGCGGCACCGGCACCTTCACCGACGTGCCCCCCGGCCACCCGTTCGCCGACGAGATCGACTGGATGGCGCAGGCCGGGATCGGCCAGGGCTTCCGGGACGGGACGTTCCGGCCCGAGGACCCGGTGACCCGCCAGGCAGCGGCCGCCTTCCTGGCCCGCTTCTATGCGCTGCTCGGCAGGGCCCCGCAGGGCGCCGGCACCTTCACCGACGTGCCCCCCGGCCACCCGTTCGCCGACCAGATCGGCTGGATGGCCGAGGCCGGGATCGCCCAGGGCTTCGACGACGGCACCTTCCGGCCCGAGGACCCGGTGACCCGCCAGGCCGCCGCCGCCTACCTCCAGCGGTTCTTCGAGCTGGTGGGCCCGACCCTGTGAGTGCCCTGGTGGGCCGGGGCCGCTGCCTCCAGCCGTCGGCCGACCTGATAGACAGACCGGCGTGAAGGGCCTCATCCTCGCCGGGGGCGCCGGCACGCGGCTGCGCCCAATCACCCACACCAGCGCCAAGCAACTGGTGCCCATAGCCAACAAGCCGATCCTCTTCTACGGGATCGAGGACATGGCCGCCGCCGGCATCCGTGAGATCGGCATCATCGTGAGCCCGGCGAGCGAGGAGATCCGCGCGGCGGTGGGTGACGGGTCCCAGTTCGGGGTGAAGGTCACCTACATCGTGCAGGACGAGCCGCTCGGCCTTGCCCACTGCATGCTGATAGCGCACGACTTCCTGGGCGACGACGACGTGGTGATGTACCTCGGAGACAACATGCTCGAGCAGGGCCTGGAGGAGTTCATCCAGCGCTTCGAGAACGAGCGTGACTCCACCACGGCGCAGATCCTGCTGGCGGAGGTGGACGACCCCACCCGCTTCGGCATAGCCGAGCTGAACGGCAGCTCCGAGGTGGTCCGCCTGGTGGAGAAGCCGGAGGACCCTCCCTCCAACCTCGCGCTGGTGGGCGTGTACCTGTTCGACGCCCGCATCCACGAAGCGGTCCGTGCCATCGACCCCTCGCCCCGCGGCGAGCTGGAGATAACGGACGCCATCCAGTGGCTCATCGACCAGGGCCACAAGGTGCGCCACGACGTGCTGAAGGGCTGGTGGATCGACACCGGCAAGAAGGACCCCCTCCTCGACTGCAACCGCTTGGTGCTCGACACCCTCGAGCCCCGCATGGACGGCTCGGCGGACGAGGCCTCCCGCATCACGGGCCGGGTGGTGGTGGAGGAGGGAGCGTCGCTCACCAACTCGATCGTGAGGGGCCCGGCTGTGATCGGCGCCCGCACCGTGCTGAGGGATGCGTACGTGGGGCCCTACACGTCGATCGCCCCCGACTGCGAGCTGGTCGACACCGAGATAGAGCACTCGGTGGTGCTCGACCACAGCACCATCCGGGGCCTGCACCGCGTCCACGACTCGCTCATCGGGCGCTACGTCGAGGCGCAGCGCTCGGGCACGAGGCCCAAGGCGACCCGGCTGATGCTGGGCGACCACTCAGCCATAGACGTGGAGTAGGCCGTGGGCCGGCGGATCGGGTCCAGCGTGAGCTTGGTGGCGATCGTCGCCGTGGTCCTGTCGACCTTGGTTGTGGTGCCAGGGGCGGCGGGGGCCCAGGACGGCCCCGATGCTCCGACGCTTTCGACCAACCACGTGGTGGAGTCGCGCGACTTCGCCAGCCAGGCCTGGGCCGACCCGTGGGACTTCTCCTCGCCCGACGACCTCATCCTGGTGAGCAACGTGGGCTACCTCGGCCTCGACGACGTGGAGATCTCCGACGGGCTCCTCAGCTTCACCACCGGGCCGGAGGGCAGCTTCTTCCCGCACACCGCCTTGATGGGCATACCCCACGGGCGTGACGGCGAGGGCACGCCGATCGACGGCAACACCTACCGCCGGCTCTCCATGCGCATCTGGTCGGGTGCTGCGGGAACGGCCATGGGGAGGGTGTGGTGGTTCAACGATCCTGGCGGCCTGGCGCACTCCGGAGGGACCCAGGTGGTCCAGATCCGGCCCGGGTGGCAGACCATCGACGTCTCGCTGGCCACCGACGACCCGAACCACCCCCAGCCCTGGGTGGGCAACCAGATCATGAGGCTGCGGATCCAGCCGGAGTGGTCCACCAGCCTGGGGCCGTTCGACGTGAGCGTCGACTGGGTGCGCGTGTACGAGCCGGCCACCGAGTTGGTGGTGCAGGTGCCCGACGACGCCGTGGAGCTGTGGTGGGACGCCGACGACGACCCCGGCGACAACGGCGGTCCCGGTGATCCCGGCAGGGGAGCCGGCGAGGTGCCCGGGCACTGGACCGGGCCCGGGTCGGTGGAGGTCAACGTGGCGGCCCTGCCTCCGGGCACCTACCGCTTCTTCAGCGTGGACGGCCAGGGCGTGCCCTCGGAGTACTCCGAGCCCCTCGTGATCGACGCCCGGCCCGCACCGTTGGTCCACTCGCCCGACGAGGCGGGGGGCGAGGACTGGGCCACGGTGGTGCGGGGCGACGCCTGGGACATGTCGCAGCCCACCGACATCCAGAACGTGACGTGCTCGCAGGTGAGCTTCATCGGAGGGGTGCTGCACGGCAACGACGTGGGGTTCAAGTGCGGGCCCTACCAGAACGCGGGTGACGTGGGGGTGGAGCTGGCCACCCCGATGCCCATCGACGCCAGCATCTGGCACAGGGTCACCTACGACCTGGACTACGACGGCCCCTTCGACCTTGGCTTCGACGCCGGCGGGGGCACGATGTCGCGCCTCATCTGGAGGACGGTGAACCCCGGGCCCGCCGCGGCCTGGCACGACAGCCAGGACATCGTGGTGGTGCCGGGGGGACGGACGATAACGGTGGACTTCCACACCAACCCTCGCTCGGCGATAGAGGACGAGTCGAGCGCCTCGGGCGAGAAGCTGGGCTGGGGCGTGCCCGGCAGGGAGATCGTGGACGCCCTTCGCTTCGAGCCGCACGAGGACGTGGGCGGGCGCACCTGGCGGCTGAGCGAGGTGCGCCTGGCGCGCAACGACAGCGGGGGCAACAGCTTCGAGGTGGTGTTCGAGGACCGCGCCTGGGAACCGGGCACCACCGCCGACCTCTACGCCCGCAAGCACGGCGTGGCGGGGCGCACCCTCATCGCCTCCGCACTGGAGGTGACCGAGGGGCTCAACAGCTTCGTCTGGGACGGCCTCGACGCCGCCGGGGGCTTCATGGGCCCGGGCACCTACGAGATCGACGTGGAGATGACCGACCCCGGGGGGAACACGGGCAGCGCCCGCTCCACCGGGCCGGTCGACCTGGGATCGCCCTTCTGGGACATAGCGGTGACCCATCCCTTCGCCTGGGAGATCGGGTGGTTCGCCGACGCGGGCCTGACCACCGGCTTCGACGACGGGAGCTTCCGGGCCGGGGGCACGCTTACCCGCCAGGCCATGGCTGCGTTCCTGTACCGCCAGCAGGGTTCGCCCAACGGGACCCACCCGGGTTGCACGAGCTCGCCGGCATGGGACGTGCCGGTGTCGCATCCCTTCTGCGGCGAGATCGCTTGGATGCTGGCCTCGGGAGCCTCTACCGGCTTCGAGGACGGCGGGTTCCACCCCTCCGGAACGGTGACCCGCCAGGCCATGGCTGCGTTCCTGTACCGCCAGGAGGGTGCTGTGCACGGGGCCGACCCGGGGTGCGGCAGCGCCCCCATGTGGGACGTTCCCGTGTCGCACCCCTTCTGCGGTGAGATCGCCTGGATGCTGGCCGAGGGGATCACCACCGGCTTCGAGGACGGCGGGTTCCACCCGGGGGCCAACCTCACGCGCCAGGCCATGGCCGCCTTCACCTACCGCCTCTCTGACTAGTGTTCTTGGCCCATGGCCACAGTGACTGAGTCTGACATCATCCGCGGCGTGTTCGTCGTGGAGCCCGACGTCCACGGCGACGAGCGGGGCTACTTCGTGGAGACGTACCGCCGCCAGTGGTTTCCCGACGGGGGGCGGGAGATGGTGCAGGGCAACCGGGGCGACCGCAAGGCGGGCGCCATCGTGGGCCTGCACTACCACCTCCACCAGGCCGACTACTGGTACGTGCCCTTCGGCACGGCCAGGGTCGTGCTGCACGACCTACGGGTGGGCTCGCCCACCGACGGGGCCACCCTCACCCTCGACCTGGGCCGCCAGCCCGACGGCTCGCACTCGCACCGAGGCGTGTTCATCCCGCCGGGTGTGGCGCACGGCTTCGCCGCCCTCACCGACATGACCATCACGTACCTGGTGGACAGCTACTACAACCCCACCGACGAGCTGGGCGTGGCCTGGGACGATCCCGAGATCGGGGCCGACTGGGGACTGGAGAGCCCGGTGCTCTCGGCGAGGGACCAGGCGAACCCGTCGAGGGCCGGCATCGAGGCCCCGTGGCGGCCGCACGCCAGCTTGCGCACCTGACCCACAGGCCTGCGAGGATGACGGCATGAAGCTCTTCGTGACCGGTGGGGCCGGGTTCATAGGGTCGAACTACGTGCGCCACGTGCTGGCCGGCACCGACGACGAGGTGACGGTGTTCGACGCCCTCACCTACGCCGGCAACCTGGCCACCCTGGCCGACCTGGAGGCCAACCCCAGGTACCGCTTCGTGAAGGGCGACATCCGCGACCGGGCCGCCGTGGCCGAGGCCATGTCCGGCCACGACGCCGTGGTGCACTTCGCCGCCGAGAGCCACGTCGACCGGTCGATCGTGAGCCCCGACGAGTTCGTGTCGACGAACTGCGACGGCACCAACGTGATGTGCGACGTGGCACGCCAGCTGGAGGTCGATCGGTTCCTCCACATCTCCACCGACGAGGTCTACGGGTCGATCGAGGAGGGCTCGTTCCTCGAGACCGACCCCCTGGGCCCGCGCTCTCCCTACAGCGCGTCGAAGGCGGGGTCCGACCTCATCGCCCTCTCATACCGGGAGACCTACGGGCTGCCCGTGATCGTGACCCGCAGCTCCAACAACTTCGGGCCCTACCAGTTCCCCGAGAAGGTCATCCCCCTGTTCGTCACCAACCTCATGGAGGGCCGCAAGGTGCCCCTCTACGGCGACGGGCTGAACGTGCGCGACTGGCTG
>CAYNQN010000058.1:0-10919 GCA_964399375.1 uncultured Rhabdothermincola sp.
CTCTGGGCACGGCGATCGACCTTCTCGGCCCTGGGGGCCGCTGCGTCGTGATCTCGTACCACTCCGGTGAGGACCGCCTGGTGAAGTCGGCCTTCTCGCTGGCAGCCACCGGCGGCTGCACCTGCCCGACGGGCTTGCCCTGCGTGTGCGGTGCGGTGCCCACCGTGCGGCTGGTGCGCCGCGGGGCGAAGCGCCCCACGGCCGCCGAGGTGGAGGCCAACCCGCGCTCCAGCAGCGCCCGCATGCGCGTGGCCGAGCGCCTGGGGGTGGCGGCATGACGCCTCCGGTGACCGCCACGACGCGCAGTGCAGCAAGGAGCACAGCGCCATCGCGGCGCGCCAGGGACACAGCGCCATCGCGGCGCGCATATGAAACAGCGCCATCGCGGCGCGCACCGGGGACCGCCCCACGGCGGGAGGTGCAGCGGCCGCCGCTCCGGGTCGTGCGGCCCAAGCCGCTCCACGGCATCAGGACCGGCCGGGTGGGTTTGATCGCCGGCGTGCTGCTGTTCGTGGTCCTGTTCGGCCTCGTCGCCTTCCAGACGGTGCTCATAGGCGCCCAGGCGCGCGTCGACGAGATGCAGGACCGGGTCTCGAGCCAGGAGGAGCGCAACCGCGACCTCTCCATCGAGATCGCCGACCTGCGCTCTCCCGAGCGCGTGACGGTGGCGGCGAAGGAGAGGTTGGGGATGATCGAGCCGGGCTCGGTCACCTTCCTGCGCTCGAGCTCCGACCAGGCCGTAGCCGCCACACCGTGACCCCTGCGCCATGAGCTCGCGCGTCCATCGCACCCGCCTGTTGTGGGTGCTGGCTGTTGCCCTCGTGGGCTTCGTGGTGGTGGTCTCGCGCCTGGCCGACCTCCAGGTCTTCAACGCCGACCGCTACCAGCAGGTGGGCACCGAGCAGCGGGTCTTCTCCCAGGCCCTGGCCGCTGAGCGCGGCGCGATCTACGACCGCAACGGGGCGGAGCTCGTGATCTCCAAGCCCTCCAGCTCGGTGTTCGTCGACCCGGGCATCATCGCCGACCCCACGACGGCAGCTGCGGCCGTGGCTCCGATCCTCGGCCTCGACCAGGCTGAGGTGGAGGCCAAGATGCGCAGCGAGGGGCGCTTCGCCTACCTGGCCCGCAAGGTCGACGCCGGGCTCGCCCAGCAGGTGGCCGATCTGGGCATCACGGGCGTCGCCCTGGTGGAGGAGTCGAGCCGCCACCGACCGGCAGGGCCCCTCGCCCGCTCGGTCCTGGGCCTGGTCGACGTGGACAACACGGGGCTATCGGGCCTGGAGGCCCAGTACGGCGATGCGCTCTCGGGCACCCCCGGCAGCGTCTACTTCGAGCGGGGCGCGGACGGCAGGACCATCCCCGTGGGGGACCACCAGGTGGTCCCGGCGGTGAAGGGCGACGACCTGATCCTCACGCTCGATCGGTCCATCCAGTACGAGGCCGAGAAGATCCTCGCCGAGCAGGTGGTCGAGACCAACGCCAAGGGCGGCATGGCCATCGTCTCGCGGCCCGACACCGGGGAGATCCTCGCCATGGCGAACGTGGCTCGGGACCCCGAGACGAAGGAGGCGATCGTCTCCTACAACAACGCCGCTGTCACCACCGCCTACGAGCCGGGCTCGGTGATCAAGATGATCACCACGGCAGCCGCCCTGGAGCACCAGGTGGTCACGCCCGACACCGTCGTATCGATCCCGCCGGAGCTGCCGGTGGCCGACGCGGTGTTCACCGACGCCGAGCCCCACGGCTGGGAGTCGTGGTCGGTGGCCGACATCCTCACCCACTCGTCCAACATCGGCACCATCAAGGTGGCCCAGCAGGTGGGGAAGCAGTCGCTCCACGACATGCTCCACAAGTTCGGCATCGGGCAGCCGACGTCGCTCGGGTTCCCCAACGAGCAGCCCGGCTACCTGCCCGAGCCCGAGGACTGGTGGGACACGTCCATAGCGAGCATCGCCATCGGCCACGGCGCATCGGTCACCCCCCTCCAGATGCTCCAGGCCTACAACGTGATCGCCAACGGCGGCATCTACGTGGAGCCCAGGCTCGTGAAGGCCACGGTCGACGCCGAGGGTCGCAAGGCGCCGGCGCCCTACGCGGAGGGCCACCGGGTGGTCTCTTCGGCCACGGCGAGCAAGCTCAACCTCATCCTGCGCCAGGTGGTCTCGGAGGGCACGGGCAAGCTTGCCTCGGTGAACGGCTACACCCCTGCCGGCAAGACCGGTACCTCGTGGAAGGCGCAGGCCAACGGCACCTACGTGGACACGAACGGGGTCACCCAGTACCAGTCCACCTTCGTGGGGTTCGTGCCGGCGGAGCAGCCGGCGCTCTCGGTGATCGTCGTGATCGACGAGCCCAAGCGCAACGGCTACTCGGGCGGGGCCGTTGCTGCGCCCGCCTTCTCATCCATCGCCTCCTTCGCCCTGCGCCACCTCTCGGTGCCGCCCCCGGCCACCGACATAGCGATGGACGGTGCCCCGGTGAGCCCGGTCGACGGGAACAGCGTGGACGAGGGCGCCCCCGAGGTGGTGCGCTCGGGTGCCGGCGGGAAGGTGCAGGGCCTGCCGGCAGGTCAGCTCCCGGAGTCGTCCACCACGACCGTCCCCGAGCCGGTGGCCCCGCCCAGTGGTGCCGGCGGCTCGTCGGGGAGCACCCGTGGTGGCGGCCGCTCCGGCGCGCCCGGTTGAGCGGCGAGCAGGACCGCCCGATGCGCCTTGACGAGGTGACGACCGACGTGGAGGGGGCCCGCCTGCAGGGCGACCCGGCGACGGAGATCGGTGGCATCGCCTACCACTCCGCTCAGGTATCGGGGGGAGACCTCTTCTGCTGCCTCCCCGGGGCTCACTCCGACGGGCACGACCACGCCTCCCAAGCGGTGCAGGCCGGGGCGAGCGCCCTGGTGGTGGAGCGCTACCTGCCCATCGAGGTGCCGCAAGTGCTCGTGCCCAGCTCCCGAGCGGCCATGGCGCTCTGTGCAGCGACGTTCCACGGCCATCCCTCCCGGGCGATGACCGTGGTCGGCATCACCGGCACCAACGGCAAGACGACGACGGCGCACCTCCTGGGTTGGGTGCTGGGAGAGATCGAGGGCACCGAGCGGGTGCGTGTGATGGGCACCCTGAGCGGGGTGCGCACCACGCCGGAGTCGCCGGACCTGCAGTCCCAGCTGGCGGCCTGGCGGGCGGAGGGGGTCACGCACGTGGCGATGGAGGTCTCGTCGCACGCCCTCGAGCTGCACCGGGTGGACGGGATGCGCTTCGCCGCTGCGGTGTTCACCAACCTCAGCCGCGACCACCTCGACTTCCACGACTCGATGGAGTCGTACTTCGCCGCCAAGGCGCGCCTGTTCGAGCCTCAGCTCTCAGCGCTGGGTGTGGTGAACCTCGACAGCCCCTATGGCCGGCTCCTGCGGGACGCCTCGGCCATCGACGTGGTCGGCTACTCCCTGGAGATGGCCGAGCACCTGCAGCTGGAGGGGTCGGCCAGCAACTTCGAGTGGCGTGGCCAGCTGGTTCGGCTCGGCCTCGGTGGCCGGTTCAACGTGTCGAACGCGCTGGCCGCCGCAGAGGCGGCGGTGGCCCTCGGTGCCGCACCCGGCCCGGTCGCCTCCGCCCTGGGGACGGCACCTGGCGTGCCCGGCCGCTTCGAGGCCGTCGACGCCGGCCAGGGCTTCTCCGTGATCGTGGACTACGCCCACACGCCCGATGGCCTCGAGCAGGTGCTCGCGGCCGTGGGGGAGACCACGGGAGGTGCTGGGTTGGTCACCGTGGTGTTCGGCTGCGGTGGGGAGCGCGATCCCAGCAAGCGCCCCCTCATGGGGGAGGTGGCTGCCCGGATGGCCGATCGGGTGGTGCTGACGGCCGACAACTCCCGCGGCGAGAGCACCCGCGCCATCATCGAAGCCGTGGAGCAGGGCTTCGAGAGCGTCGTGGCACAGGAGGAGAGGGGCCGCCGGGCGCGCGAGCTCGTCGTGGAGCCCGACCGGCGCGCGGCCATAGCCGAGGCCCTGAGGGGCTCCCGACCAGGCGACACGGTGCTGGTGGCGGGCAAGGGCCACGAGACGACGCTCACCATCGGGGACGAGGTGGTCGACTTCGACGACGCGGTGGTGGCACGGGAGCAGCTGGAGCGCCTGCTGGCAGAGGAGGGAGCGCCGTGATACGGATGCTCGCCGCCGCGGCGATATCTCTCGTGATCGCACTGGTGGGCACCAAGTTCCTGCTCACGTTCCTCCAGCGCCGACAGATCGGTCAGCCCATACGCGAGGACGGACCCGAGGGCCACATCACGAAGGCGGGGACCCCCACCATGGGTGGTGTGGCCATGGTGGCGGCCGCAGGGCTGGGCTGGGTGATCAGCGACCTCTTCGGGGGCACGTTCACCAGGCGCGGCATCATCATCATGCTCACCATCGGGCTGGCTGCCCTGGTGGGCCTCATCGACGACGGACTCAAGGTCTTCCGGGCGCGGAACCTCGGCCTCAACAAGAGGGCGAAGATGATCGGCCTGCTGGTCGTGGCGGTGACCTTCGCTGTGCTCCAGCTCGACCAGACGCACGTGAACACCACGCTCTCCTTCACGCGCTACGACTACCCCGGCATCGAGCTGGGCGAGCTGGGGTGGGCGCTGCTCGCCATCCTGCTCATCCTGTCGGCCACCAACGCCGTCAACATCACCGACGGGCTCGACGGCCTGGCTTCGGGGGCGGCGATCTTCGGGTTCGGCGCCTTCCTGATCGTGTGCTTCGTGGGGTTCCGCCACCAGGAGATCTATGGCGACCAGAGCTTCCTCGACCTCTCGGTGATAGCGGCGGCCATGCTGGGCGCGTGCGCGGGGTTCCTCTGGTGGAACGCCGCCCCGGCGCGGATATTCATGGGCGACACAGGCTCGCTGGCCATCGGGGCGGGCCTGGCGACGCTCGCGCTCGGCACCAACACGCAGCTGCTGCTGGTGATCGTCGGCGGCCTCTTCGTGGCCGAGACGACCTCGGTCATCCTCCAGGTGGGGGCGTTCCGGATCTTCGGGAGGCGCATCTTCCGCATGGCCCCCCTCCATCACCACTTCGAGCTGATGGGCTGGCCCGAGACCACCGTCATCGTGCGCCTCTGGATAGTGGCCGGCCTGTTCACCGCCATCGGGGTGGGCATCTTCTACGCCGACTTCATCAGCATCCCGGGGGTGATCGAGTGAGGACCACCGGCGCCACGAGGCGGCGCGGGCCCGGCGGCTCCAGGACAGCGGCATCCCCCGGGCGGACCGGGGCGGGGAGCAGACTTGCTCACCGTGAGCGGCCCCCGTCCACCCGATCGAGCGTGAGGACCTCCCGGTCCCGCTCGGGAACGGGAGGCGCCACCACGGCGCAGCGTCCTCGGCAGCGTCCCGCCAGCAGGATCGACCAGGGCCCCGACCAGTCGGGGAAGCGGGCTTCCAACCCCTTCCTGGGGCTCCTGGCGATCGTCGTCATCCTCAACCTCGTGGGCCTCGTGATGGTGCTCTCGGCCTCTTCCGTGGACGCCCTCGAGGAGTACGGGTCGAGTTGGTACCAGTTCCAGCGCCAGCTGCTGTGGCTTGCGATAGGGGCCGTCGCCCTGTTCGTGACCCTCAAGGTCGACTACAGGTCGTGGCGCCGCCTTGCCCCCGCGGCGCTCGCCGGATCCGTGGCGCTCCTGGTGCTCGTGCTGGTGCCGAGCCTGGGCGTGGAGGTGAACGGCAGCTCCCGCTGGCTGGGATGGGGGTTCGCGCGCATACAGCCCTCCGAGATCGCCAAGCTGGCCCTGCTGGTCTTCGTGGCCGACCTGCTCGCACGGCGCGCCCACCGGATCACCGAGTCGAGGCTGAGCTTTCGCCCGGTCGTGGCCGTGCTGGTGGTGGTGGTCGGCCTCGTGATGCTCCAGCCGAACCTGGGCACCTCGGTGATCATCGCCGTCATCGTCCTGGTGGTGATGTTCGTGGCCGGTGTGCCCATCAAGCCACTGGTGGCCTTCGGCTCGCTGGGCGTGGGCCTCGCTGCTGTGGCCGCCCTTCTGGAGCCCTACCGGTTCCGGCGTCTGCTTGCCTTCACCGACCCCTGGCAGGATCCCCTCGTCACCGGCTACCAGACCATCCAGGCACAGGTGGGCATAGCCAACGGCGGGCTCATGGGGGCGGGCCTCGGCGAGGGCCGATCGAAGTGGGGCTTCCTGCCCGAGCCCCACAACGACTTCATCTTCGCCGTCATCGCCGAGGAGATGGGCCTGGTGGGCGGGCTGGTGCTCATCGGCCTGTTCGCTGCTTTCGGGGTGCTGGGGGTGAGGGCGGCGCTGCGGGCGCCCGATCGCTTCGGGATGCTGCTGGCCGCCGGCGTGACCACCTGGGTGCTCGTGCAGGCGTTCGTGAACGTGGGCGCTGTGGTGGGGGTGCTGCCCATCACGGGAGTGCCCCTGCCCTTCGTCTCGTTCGGCGGGTCCTCCCTGATCATCCTCATGGCCGCCGCCGGGCTGCTGCTGAACGTGGCGCGCAACGGCCGCGAAGCCCCCGACCCTGCATGAGCGGTGCACGGCCGTTCCTGATGGTGGCCGGGGGCGGGACGGCCGGTCACGTGCTCCCCGGGCTGGCGATCGCCGAGGAGCTGGTGTCGCGAGGCCACCCACGACCTTCCATCGTCTTCCTGGGAGGTCGCCACGGCCCCGAGGCCGGCCTCGTCGCCCAGGCGGGCTTCCCCATCACGACCCTGCGGGGGAGGGGGATCAGGCGCAGCTTCGCCCTGGCCGATGCAGTCGCCAACTTCGAGGCGGGCGCGGAGCTGGTGCGGGGCACGGCCACCGGCATCGGGCTGGTCCGCTGGGCCAAGCCCAGGGCGATGCTCATCCTCGGCGGCTACGCGAGCGTCCCCGGCGCCCTGGGGGCGCGCCTGGCACGGGTCCCGATGGTCGTGGCCGAGCAGAACGCCAGGGCCGGAGCCGCCAACCGCCTGGCCAGCTGGCTGGGGGCCGTGGCAGCAGTGCCCTTCGCCGAGACCGACCTCGCCCGCAAGGTGGTGACGGGCAACCCGGTGAGGGGTGCCATCGCCTCGGTCGACCGCGGCCGCGATCGCGCTGGCGCCAGGGAGGCCCTGGGCCTGCCGGAGGGCAGGAAGGTGATAGCGGTCTTCAGCGGCTCGCTGGGTTCCCGGGCCCTCAACGACGCTGTGCGCGCCGCCGTGACCGGCGCGTGGGCGGCACGCGACGATCTCGCCGTGTACCACGTGACAGGCCGGCGTGACTGGGAAGCACTATCCGATCTCCCGACCCTGCCGGTGGGCGGCCTGCACCACAGGGTGGTGCCCTACGAGGACAGGATGGACCTATTGCTGGCCGCGGCCGACCTGGCCGTGTGCCGCGCCGGGGGTACGACGGTGGCAGAGCTGGCACTGGTGGGCCTCCCGGCCGTGTTGGTGCCGCTGCCCAGCGCGCCGAGGGACCACCAGACCGCCAACGCCGGCGCGCTGGTGCGCGCAGGTGCGGCCAGGCTTCTCCCCGAGCGCGAGCTGCACCGCCTACCCGCCGAGGTGGAGGCCATCGTGGCCACCCCCGGGCGGCTCGAGTCGATGGAGGCTGCCTCGGCAGGCTTGGGGCGCCCGGACGCGGCCGCTCGCGTGGCGGACCTGATCGAGGCCGAGGCGGCTGGCCGTGGCTGAGGGCACCCCCGGTCTCGCCGTTCCCTCGAGGATCCACGTGGTGGGTGTGGGAGGAGCCGGGATGAGCGCCGTCGCCACCGTCCTCGTGGGCATGGGGGCGCGCGTCTCGGGCAGCGACCTGAAGGACTCGCCCGGCCTGGAGCGCCTCCGCTCGCTGGGCGTCGAGGTCCACGTGGGCCACACTCCCGAGAACCTCTCCGACGACCTCGACGCCGTGGCCATCTCCACCGCCATCCCCGAGTCGAACCCCGAGCTCGTGGCGGCCCGGCAGCGCGGCATCACCGTGCTGCGCAGGGCCGAGATACTGGGCGCCATCGCCGGGACGCGCCGCACGGTGGCGGTTGCCGGCACCCACGGTAAGACCACCACCTCCTCGATGCTCACGGTGGCGCTGGTGGAGGCGGGCCTGGAGCCCTCGTTCCTCATAGGGGCCGAGGTGAACGAGATCGGCACCGGTGCGGCCTGGGCAGACGGAGACCTGTTCGTAGCTGAGGCCGACGAGAGCGACGGAACCTTCCTGGAGCTTCCGAGAGGTGCCGCCATCGTCACCAACGTGGAGCCCGATCACCTGGAGTTCTACGGCTCGGTGGACGAGCTCCACCGAGCCTTCGCCCGGTTCGTGGCCGAGACCTCCGGGCCCGTGCTCGTGTGCGCCGACGACGAGGTTGCGGCGCGCCTCGCCCTCGAGGCCCCCGACGGCGTGGAGGTGCACACCTACGGCACGTCCGAGGCGGCCGAGATGCGCATGGTGGGCCTGCGCACGACCGGCAGGGGCTCGGCGTTCGAGCTGGTGCGCGAGGGCGAGCTGCTGGGCGAGGTGTCGATCCCCGTCGCAGGGGCCCACAACGCCCGCAACGCGGCGGCAGCCGTCTCGATGGCGCTGCTGCTGGGGGTCCCCTTCCAGGCCGCAAGCACGGCTCTGGCCAGGTTCGCCGGTGTGCCCAGGCGCTTCGAGCACC
The DNA here is from genome assembly GCA_964399375.1 of uncultured Rhabdothermincola sp. Lineage (GTDB taxonomy): Bacteria > Actinomycetota > Acidimicrobiia > Acidimicrobiales > Acidimicrobilacustridaceae > CAYNQN01. The sequence goes on from CAYNQN010000058.1 coordinate 8,614, forward strand.
GGGGCCAGGTGTCCGGCATCACCTTCGTGGACGACTACGCCCACCTTCCCACCGAGGTGGGCGCGGCGCTGGACGCCGCGGGCGACGGAGCCTGGGAGCGGGTGGTGGCGGTGTTCCAGCCGCATCGCTACAGCCGCACGGCCACCATCGGTCCGCAGTTCGCCGACGCCTTCGAGGCAGCCGATCTGCTGGTGGTGACCGACGTGTACGCGGCGGGCGAGCTGGCCCGGCCGGGCGTGTCGGGCAAGTTGGTGCTCGACGCGGTGCTCGACGCCCACCCCCGCACCGCGGCGGCCTACCTTCCCAGGCGAGCCGACCTCGTGAGCTACCTGTCGTCCCGGCTGCGCCCAGGCGACGTGTGCGTGACCCTCGGCGCCGGCGACATCACGTCGCTTCCCGACGAGGTGACCGCTGCGCTCGCCGGAGGATCGCCCGGCATGCCCGGCGCCCCCGCGGCTGCCGCGCCGTCGGAGGGCGGGTGATCGTGAGCGCCATGCCCGCCTCCGAGGCGGTGGAGCGGGCGGCCGGCATGCTCGGCCCCCTCGCCCGCCGCGACGTGCCCATCGGCCCCATGACCACCTACAGGGTGGGTGGGCGGGCGGCCATCTTCTGTGAGGTCACCGGCGAGGACGCCCTCGTGAGCGTCGCCGAGGCCGTGAGGGCCACCGGTGTGCCCACGCTCGTGGTGGGGAACGGGTCGAACCTGCTGGTGGCCGAGCGGGGCTTTCGGGGTCTGGCCATCTCGCTGGGCGAGGCGTTCGCGACCGTCGAGATCGTGGGCACATCGGTGCGCGCGGGCGGAGCGGCGCTGCTGCCCGTGGTGGCCCGCCGCACAGCTGCAGCGGGTCTCACCGGCTTCGAGTGGGCCGTGGGGGTGCCGGGATCGATCGGGGGAGCGGTGCGCATGAACGCCGGGGGCCACGGCTCCGACATGGCCGCCGTGCTGGATGGGGTCCGCCGGCTCGACCTGGCCACCGGCGAGGATGTCGAGGTGCCCGCCACCCAGCTCTCCCTGCGCTTCCGCGGCTCGGGCGTGAGCGCCACGCAGGTGGTGCTGGGCGCACGGCTGTCGCTTCGGGCCGGCGACAGGGCCCGGGCGGAGGAGACGATCGCCGAGGTCGTGCGGTGGAGGCGCGAGAACCAGCCGGGCGGGGCCAACGCAGGCTCGGTGTTCGTGAACCCCGAGGGCGACTCGGCGGGGCGCCTGGTGGACGTGGCCGGTTGCCGGGGCCTGCGCCGGGGCACCGCGTCGGTGTCGGCCAAGCACGCCAACTTCATCCAGGCCGACGAGGGCGGCTCGGCCGACGACATCGCAGAGCTGATGAGCGAGGTGCGCGAGCGGGTCCGTGAGGCCACCGGCGTGGAGCTGCGCGCCGAGACCCGCCTGGTGGGCTTCGAGGAGTCCCCGACGTGAGCCTCATCGACGAGATCGCCACAATCGATCCTCGGATCGAGGCCCGCCGCCGCGAGGTGGCACACGCCGGATACCGGCGCAGGAGGCGCTGGTGGGTCCTGCTGCTGGTGCTCGCTCTGGCCGCCGTGGGGGGCTGGTTCTGGGCCCGGGCCACGGTGCTCGCGCCGGAGCCTCCACCGGCCGCCCCGGTTGAGCGAGCCCCGGTGGCCGCCATCGCCGGCCCGGACGGCTCTCCACTGGGGATCGACGACGAGGGCAAGGTGCTCGGCCCGCCACCAGAGGGCGCTGTGTTGCCTCCCGTAGCGGGCTTCGGCGTGGTCACCCAGGGCTCCCAGCTCCCCGCCGGCTACCACGACGTGCTCGAGGTGGCGGTGTCGCTGTCGCCCCCGCTGCTCGAGCGCACCGCCGCCGTGATGCCCGGGCCCGACGGTGGCGTGGTTGTCGCGATGGCGCCATCTGGCGAGGTCGTCTTCGGGCCCCCCACGGACGTGGCCCTCAAGGTGCGGTCGCTCGAGACCGTGTTCGACCAAGTGGTGGACGACTGCATCGTGACGGTCGACGTGCGCGTCGCCGATCAGGTCGCCGTTCGCCGGAACCCTGCTTGCTAATGTGCTCGTGATGCGCCATGACGATCTACCGGGTCGGGCGCCGGACCTGGAGGTACCCAACACCATGGCCGGGAACCCGCAGAACTACCTCGCGGTCATCAAGTGCGTAGGCGTCGGCGGTGGCGGCGTCAACGCCGTGAACCGCATGATCGACGCCGGCCTCAAGGGGGTCGAGTTCCTGGCGGTCAACACCGACGCCCAGGCACTGCTCATGAGCGACGCCGAGGTGAAGCTCGACATCGGTCGCGAGCTGACGCGTGGCCTGGGGGCCGGTAGCGACCCCG
>CAYNQN010000059.1:0-10782 GCA_964399375.1 uncultured Rhabdothermincola sp.
TGGACCCCCAGGATCTCCGCCGATGCCTCGGCCTCCCGGGTGCGCCGCTGGGCGACCGTCTCCCCTTGGGCGAGCAACGCTGGATCCAGCTCTCCCACCTCGCCCCGGGTGGCGAACACCAGCACCGTGCGGTGACCCTCCGAAGCCGCCCGGGCGAGCGTGCCTGCCACGAGTATCGCCTCGTCGTCGGGGTGGGCGTGGAAGGACACCAGCGTCGCGGTCATCGCCCCAGCTTGCCCCAGGGCCTGCGCCTGTTGGCGCACGCCCCAGGGCACCTCCCGCTCTTGCCTGCTTCGCAGGCGGGCCGCTCGGGCCACGGCCGTGCCTATCGGCTCGGCCTCTGGCTACACGTCTAGCCTGGAGACATCGAAGCCCTCTCGTCCCCAGGCCTCCCGTCGGCGGCATCGGGCAAGCTCCGCATCGGGTTGGTGAGCGACTGCTACCTGCCCCAGGTGGGGGGCATAGAGATGCAGGTCCACGACCTCGCCGTGAACCTGGCCGCCCTGGGCCACGACGTGCAGGTGATCACGCCCATCGCCGGGCCCACCCAGGTGGACGGGATCAGGGTCCACCGGCTCGACGTGCCGCTGCTGCCCCTCAACGTGCCGTTCACACCCAAGACCTTCCGCATCGTGTCCGGTCTGCTCGCCGCCGAAGGCGTGGACGTGGCCCACTTCCACGGCGGCATCGTCTCGCCCCTCGCCTACGGCTCCGCCTACAGCTGCCAGCGCGCCGGCATCCCTACGGTCGTCACGGTCCACTGCCTCTGGAGCTACGTCACCCCCGTGTTCGCCGGCCTCGACACCCTCTTTCGCTGGCGCGACTGGGACGCCGTGCTCTCGGCGGTGAGCAGCGTGGCGGCCGAGCCCATACAGCAGATCTGCGGGCCCGACCGCGACGTGATCGTGCTGCCCAACGGCATCGACAGCTCGCTGTGGGACGTGGAGGCCATCAGGGCCTCGGTGGCCGAGCGGGGGTCGGGGCCGGGTGCCGACGGCACCGTCACCATCGTCTCCGTGATGCGCCTGGCGCCCCGCAAGCGCCCCATGCACCTGCTCAAGATGGTGAAGCGCCTGGCTGAGCAGGTCCCCGAGGTGCCCTTCCGGTTGGTGGTGGTGGGAGACGGCCCCGAGCGGGCCTCGCTGGAGCGCTACGTGGCCGCCAACCACCTGGGCCACGTGGTCCACCTGGTGGGCCGGCGCACCCGAGAGGAGATCAGGCGGATCTTCGCCCACTCCGACGTGTTCGTGGCGCCCGCGAACCTGGAGTCGTTCGGGCTCGCCGCCCTGGAGGCTCGCTGTGCGGGCCTGCCGGTGGTGGCCAAGTACCGCACGGGCATCCGCGAGTTCGTGGAGCACGGGCGCGAGGGGCTGCTGGCGAGGACCGACCGCGACATGGTCGATCAGCTGGCCAGGCTCCTGCGCGACTCCGAGCTGCGCCGTGTCATCGGCAAGCACAACCGCGAGGTGCCCGCACCGGTGGAGTGGTCGACGGTGACCGAGATGAACCTCGCCGCCTACAGGGCGGCCATGGCCGGCGAGACCCGGCGGCCGGCCCTGGTGACGAGCCGGGCCAGCAGGTAGCCGAGGCCGAACACCACCGCTCCCCCCACGGCGTCGAGCACGTAGTGGTTGCCGGTGATCACCACTACCAGCACCGTGAGCACCGGGTAGGCGATGGCCACGGCCTTCATCCAGGGGGTGCGCACCCGGGGCAGCAGCGCTGCGCCCGCCCAGAAGGCCCAGCCGCAGTGCAGGCTGGGCATGGCGGCGAACTGGTTGGAGACGGCCTGGATGGCCGAGGAGTCGAACGACCAGACCGTGGGGTAGCTCACCAGCGTGTCGACGAAGCCGAAGGGGCGCCCGTCGCCCATCACGTCGAGCAGGCGAGGGGGCATGAGCGGGAAGAGGGCGAAGCCGGCCAGCCCCAGCAGGGTGCCGAACATCAAGGTGTTGCGCCAGAGGGGGTAGTCGTCGGACGCCCGCAGGTAGAGCCACACCAAGGTGGCGAGGGTCCCCACGATGTAGGCGACGCTGTAGAAGTAGTTGCTCGCCACCACTACGGGGGTGAACTGCAGGGCCCAGTCCTGCAGCGCCAGCTCCTGGTAGATGCCCATCGCCCGCTGCCAGTCGATGACCCGCAGCGCGTTGGCGAATGCCGACTCGGGACCGCTCTTGGTGAGGTCGCGAACCAGCTCGTAGACCAGGTACACGACCCCGACGATGATCAGCTCGCGCCACCAGCGCAGGGTGGAGCCGTCACGCAGCTGCCGGCCCTTCTGCGCCCGCTCCGGGGGCGGGGCCGGGTTGCCGGAGAAGGGGGCCGGCCGCGCCACGGGATGCCCGTCGGTTGCCGCCCTAGCGGGCCCAGCGGGGCTATTAGGGTCGAGAGCCATGCCAGGCCCATCTTACGATCGCCCCGCCGGAGCCTTCCCTGACGGGTTCTGCTGGGGGGCGGCCACGTCGGCCCACCAGGTGGAGGGCGGCAACGTGGGCAGCGACTGGTGGGAGTGGGAGAACCGTCCCGGCAGCGTGTGCGCCGAGCCCAGCGGCGACGCCTGCGACCACTACCACCGCTACCCCGACGACCTGAGGCTCCTGGCCTCGCTGGGCCTCGGCAGCTACCGGTTCTCGGTGGAGTGGAGCCGGGTGGAGCCCGAGGAGGGCCAGTTCTCGCTGGCCGCCCTCGACCACTACCGCAGGGTGGCCGCCGAGTGCCTCGCCAACGGCATCGACCCGGTGGTCACGTTGCACCACTTCACCTCTCCCCGCTGGCTGGCCGCCGACGGGGGGTGGCACGACGCTCGCGTCGTCGACCGCTTCGCCCGGTTCTGCGAGCAGGTGGTGATGCACCTGGGCGACCTCATCTCGATCGCCTGCACCATCAACGAGCCCAACGTCGTGGCCTTCGTGGGGTACCGCATGGGGCTCTTCCCACCGGGCATCGTCGACGAGGGCCTGTTCGCCAGGGTGTGCGAGAACTTCATCGCCGCCCACCGCCGTTCCTACGAGGTGCTCAAGGCCGGGCCGGGCGACTTCCCGGTGGGAATGACGGTCTCCATGACCGACTACCAGGCCGTGCCCGCAGAGGACCCCGAGGCGCTGCAGACCCTTGACCGCATACGTGCCGAGGTGGAGGACCAGTTCCTCGAGGCCTGCCGGGGCGACGACTACGTGGGCGTGCAGGCCTACAGCCGCGCCCGCATCGGCCCGGGTGGCCAGCTGGGCCCCGAGAAGGGCGTGGAGGTCGTGCCGGTGGGCTACGAGTACTGGCCCGAGGCCCTGGGCGCCACGGTGCGCCGGGCCTGGGAGGTGACCGAGCAGGTGCCCGTGCTGGTCACCGAGAACGGCCTGGCCACCGAGGACGACTCGTTGCGCGTCGCCTACCTGCGCACCGCCCTGGAGGGCATCCTGGGCTGCCTGGACGACGGCGTGGACGTGCGCGGCTACATCTGCTGGAGCCTGCTGGACAACTTCGAGTGGATGCTGGGCTACAAGCCCCGCTTCGGGATCGTGGAGGTCGACCGGGCCACGCAGCGCCGCACGGTGAAGCCCAGCGGCGCCTGGCTGGGCCAGGTGGCCCGCGCCAACGCCCTGGTCTGACACCCGTGCCATCGGGAGATCGGTAGCCCGCAGGGGTGAGGCCGACCGGCCCGTCTGGGGCCACCGGCCCCACTACGGGTACGCTCGGCCCTCCATGGAGACGGTCCCTGCCTCGCCAGCGCCGGCGCGCTCTTTGATCGCCCGCGCCGCGTCAAAGGTGCGGGTCCACGGCCCCAAGTACTTCGCCGTGTCGATGGTCAACGTCGTGCTCGGCCAGGGCCTCCTGCTCCTCTTCCAGGCCGTCATCGGCATCGAGCCGGTGTTGTCCAACGTCCTGGCCGTGTCCATAAGCGCCATCCCCGCCTACTACCTCACCAGGGCGTGGGTGTGGGGCAAGAGGGGCCGCAGCCACCTCTACAAGGAGGTGCTGCCCTTCTGGGGGTTCGCCTTCGCCGGGCTGCTCCTGTCGAGCGCATCGGTGTGGGCGGCTTCCAAGGTCTCCGACTTCTGGCTGGTCCCGAACCTGGCCAACATCGCAGCCTTCGGAGTGCTCTGGGTGGTGAAGTTCTTCATCCTCGACGCCTTCATGTTCGGCCGCCAGCACCACAGCCCTGCCGATAACGGGTAGCCGAGTGGATCCCGCAGCTCGGGCCGCGGCCGAGGCCGCCCGGGGCTTCATGCCCCCCGACGAGGGCGTGGCCCTCTACGAGGCGGCCGCCACCGTGCCCGTGGACGGCTCGCCCATGCTGGAGGTGGGCAGCTACTGCGGCAAGTCGGCCCTGTACCTGGGCACCGCGGCCAGAGAGCGCGGGACCATCCTGTTCGCGCTCGACCACCACCGGGGCTCCGAGGAGAACCAGGCGGGCTGGGAGCACCACGAGCCCGACCTGGGGGACCCTCGCACCGGAGGGCTCGACACCCTCCCCACCTTCCGCCGCACCGTCCGCGAGGCGGGCCTGGAGGGAGCCGTGGTGGCGGTGGTGGGCGACTCGCCAACCGTGGGCCGGCACTGGGCCACTCCCCTGTCGCTGCTGTTCATCGACGGGGGCCACGGCAGCGAGCCGGCACACCGCGACTACGAGACCTGGACACCGCACGTGGAGCCCGGAGGCCTGCTGGTGATCCACGACGTGTTCCCCGACCCGGCCGACGGCGGCCGGCCTCCGTACGAGATCTACCTCCGCGCCCTCGATACGGGGAGCTTCACCGAAGAGCGCGCCGTGGGCTCGCTGCGGGTGCTGCGCCGCGCCGGCTAGCCGCCGGGCAGGGGGAGCCGGAACACGGTCCCCAGGGCCAGCTCGCACGAGGGGTCGTGCTCGCCCCCGTTGCCGGTGATCCCGTAGAGGTACCCGGCATCGGCGTCGACGATGAGCTGGCCGTAGGGGTGCGCTCCCGTCTGGGAGCCACCGAAGGAGGCCAGCAGCTCGTAGCCCTCCCCCTGCGTGCTCACCCGGAACACCGTGCCCAGGCCCCACCGGCCTCCCTCGAAGGTGAGCCCGTAGAGCCAGCTCCCCTCCTGCGTCAGCGAACCCAGCGGCAGCGCGCCGTCGCTCTCGTCCTCGAAGGCGTGGTGGACCCGGAAGTCGGACCCGTCGGGGGCGATGCTGAACACGACTCCGTCGTTGCTCACCCCTCCCAGAGCGGTGAGACCCCACAGCCGTCCCTCTGCCACCACCAGCGACCCCTCGGTGGGCTGCTCGCCGTTGGAGGGGCCGGGCCCGAACTCGTGGACCACCTGGTAGGCGCGGGAGCCCGGGTCGAACGAGAAGATCACGCCCGCGTCCGCGCTGCCCCCCTGGCGGGTCATGCCGTAGACGGTCGATCCGTCGGGTCCGATGACCAGCCGGCCCCGGGGCTCGTCGAGGTGGAGCATTGCGTCGTCGTAGGGGATGACGCCGTCGGTCCCGTCGAAGGCGTGGAGCGTCTCTATGCCCTCGGCGCGCTGCTCGTCGACCGGCACGGCCGGGCAGGGCTGGCCCCCGGCTGTGATGCCCTGCGGGCCGGAGCCCCCCTCGCCCCCCTGCCCGCACGCCGCAAGGACGAGGGCCAGCACCGCCACCACGGATGCCGCCCTCCAGACCCCCGGCCTACACATCCGTGATGGCGTAGCGGTACACGTTGGTCTCGCGAGGCTCGAAGCCGATGCGCCTGTAGAGGCGGTTGGCGGCCTCGCGGCTGGGGCGCGAGGTGAGGTCGACGGTCTTGGAGCCGGCGGCCTTGGCCATGGCCACGGCGTGGCGGTTGAGCGCCTCGCCCACCCCGGCCCCGCGGGCGCTCTCGTCGACCACCACGTCCTCGATCCAGGCCCGCACCCCGGTGGGGATGCGGAAGAGCACCAGCGTGAGGCTGCCCACGATCGCGCCGTCGCGCCTGGCCACCAGGAGCACCGAAGCCGGCGAGGCCACGATCTCGTCCAGCTCGGCCCTGGTGGGAGGGGGGTTCGACCTCGACAGCTGGGGGATGAGCCTCTCGAGGGCCTCGACGACCTCGTCGGTCACCCGGGTGCACTCGGCAACGTCCACGTTCACAACGTCCAACCGTAGACCGGCCATACGTAGACTGATGAGCGTGGAGGAGATGGACCACGTCCGCTGGGAGGCCCAGCCCTCCCTGGAAGGGCCCGTGCTGATACTGGCCTTCGGTGGGTGGAACGACGCCGGCGAGGCAGCCACGGCCGCCGTTCGTTACCTCGAGGCCCGCTGGAAGCCCCAGCGGCTGGCCACCGTGGAGCTGGAGCCCTTCTTCGACTTCACCACCAACCGCCCGCAGGTGCGCTTCGGCGACGACGGCAAGCGGGAGGTGGCCTGGCCCGAGATCACGCTGTCGACCACCACCGGGCCGCCCGAGGCGCCGGCCGTGGTGACGCTGCTTGGCGACGAGCCGCAGCTGCGCTGGCCCGCCTTCGTGGACGTGGTGGTGGGCCTGGCACGCCAGGTGGGCGCCAGCCGCGTGATCAGCCTGGGGGCGATGCTGGCCGACGTGCCGCACGCCCGGCCGGTCACCATCTTCAGCTCCGGCGTGGAAGACGAGATGATGCGCCGCCTCAACCTCATGCCCTCCACCTACGAGGGGCCCACCGGGATCACCGGCGTGCTCCAGGTGGCCTGCCGCGAGGCGGGCATCCCGTCGGCCTCGCTGTGGGCGGCTGTGCCCTCGTACATCCCCATCGCCCCGTCGCCCAAGGCCGCCGTGGCCCTGGTGCACAAGGTGACGGGGCTGCTGGGCATGTACATGACCACCAGGGAGCTCGACCACGCCGCCACCCTCTACGAGCAGGAGGTGAGCAGCATGGTTGAGCGCGACGACGAGACCGCCGAGTACGTGCGCCGGCTCGAGCAGAGCTACGACGACAACGAGCCCCAGTTGTTCACCGACGGCGACAGCCTGGTGGAAGAGGTAGAGCGCTTCCTACGCAACCAGGATTAGTCCCGGGGGCTCGACCCCCGGCTTCGCCGGGGGTCGATGGTGACTTAGGCCGTCGCCTTGCAGTTGAGCGGCGCGCCTGCGAAGCAGGCGGGCCCCCTAACTCAGCCAGGGCGGGACCCGCGGCTGGTCGTAGAGCACCTCCACCGGCTCGCCCCTGATGGCCTTGAAGGCGTGGGGTGCCCACATCTCGGCGCCCACGGTGGCCTCGGGCAGCCCGTCCTCGGGGAACCACCCCACGTCCATGCACTCGAGGGGATGGGCGGTGAGGTCGCCTCCCACGGCGCGGCAGTGGAACACCAGCGAGTACAGGGGTATGCGGGTGAAGCCCAGGCGCATGCCGTCGAACACGGCGATGAGCCGCTCCACCTCGCAGTGGATGCCCGTCTCCTCCCGCACCTCCTTCACGACCACCTCCGAGGCCGAGTAGCCGATGTCGGCCCAGCCGGTGGGGTACAGCCAGATGCCCGAGTCGGCCCGCTGCACCAGCAGGATCTCACCCGCCTGGTTCCCCACCACCGCACCCACCGCCACCTTGGGGGTCTGGTAGCCGGCCACGCCCTCGCCCACCGAGTCCATCCACTCGGCGATCAGCTCCTCGGGCTCCAGCGAGTCGGCCTCGGCGGCGTGGCGGATGTCGGCGGCCACCGCCAGCACCTCCTCGAAGCGCTCGCGCTCGTAGCCGTTCTCGGTGAAGCCCATGCCCGTGCGGGCGATCCCCGCCAGGGCCTCCGCCCACCGGAGCATGTCGCGGTTGGTCACGTCGCGATCGGCCATCCCACCGAAGCTACCGGCCCAGGTCGGCGTACGCCGCCCTTGCCCGCTGCGGGCTAGCCCTCCAGGGCGTGGACGATGGCCCTGTCGAGCTCGGCCAGGTGCTCGGGGTCGGCCACCTTGGTGCCGTTGCTGGCCCGCACGTAGAACGAGTCGACCACCATGGCGCCGAGGGTCTGGGCCCTGGCGCTGGCTATGTCGAGGTCGAGCTCGGCGATGGCCCGGGTGATGCGGTGCAGCACGCCGACGCCGTCGGGCGCCCGCACCTCCACCACGGTGGCCGCCTCGGAGATCTCGTTGTCCACCAGCACCTCGGTGGCCAGCCGGACGGGAGAGCGCACCCTGGCCACCGGGTAGGCGCGGGCACGCTCGGTGAGGCGGGCCTCCACGGCCACCTTGCCGTCGAGCACCCTGCCGAGGATCGCCTCCACCCGGGGCCACTCCACCGGGCCGAACTGGCTCTCCACCTTGAACTCCTCACGGGCCAGGCCGGCCTCGTGGGGGCGCACCGTCGCCTCCAGCACGTCGAGGCCGGCGAGGGCCAGCGCACCGGTCACCTTGGCCAGCAGGCCAGGCCGGTCGGCCACCACCACCAGCAGGCGGTCGCCCTCGCCGTGCAGCAGCCTGCCCCGGCTCTCCAGCTGGTCCCGCTGGGCGGCGGTGAGCGACGGCTCCTCTGGATCCTCGGTGACGAGGCCCTCGGGCTCCTCGCCCGAGAGGGCAGCCGCCACCTTCGCCACCAGTTCGCGCACCAGGCCCGCCTTCCAGTCGCTCCAGGCGGCCGGGCCCGTCGCCTGCGAGTCGGCCTGGGTGAGCGCGGCCAGCAACCGCAGGGTCGAGACCGAACCCAGCGCGCCCGCCACCTTCGTGATCGTGCCGGGGTCGCTCAGGTCTCGCCGCACCGCCACGTCGGGCAGCAGCAGGTGGTGGCGCACCATCTCGCGCAGCACCTCCACGTCGTCCTCGGGGAACGACATGCGCCGGGCCATGGTGCCCACCAGCTCCACGCCCACATCGGTGTGGTCGCCGGGGTACCCCTTGCCGATGTCGTGCAGCAGGGCGCCCACCAGAAGAAGGTCGGGCCGGTCGACCTGGTCCACCAGCCCGGCGGCGTTGGCGGTGGCCTCGCACAGGTGCCGATCGACGGTGAACGTGTGGTAGGCGTTGCGCTGGGGCTTGCTGCGCACGGCCGGCCACTCGGGCACGATCCGCTCCCACACGCCCATCTGGTCGAGCGCCTCCACCACCTCGATGGTGGGGGCACCGCAGGCGAGCAGCTCCACGAAGAGCTCCCTGGCCCGCTCGGGCCACGGGTCGGGCAGAGGAGGGCTCTCCGCCGCCAGGCGCTGCAACGAGCGCCTGCCGATGCGGGCGCCCTCGCGGGCGGCGGCCAGGCCGACCTCCAGGGCCATCAAGGGGTCGGCCGCAACGTCGGCGGCCTCCAGCACCTCCACCACGCCCTCGCGCACCACCACCTGGGGAGCCACCGCCTTGTCGCGCGAGAAGCGCCAGGCCACGGGGCCCTCCAACGACGAGTCGACCCTGTCCCACACCTCGTCGCTGGTCCACGAGATACGCCGGGCGGCTCCAGAGAGCGCCCGCATCATCTCGTCTGCATCGCCGTAGCCGAGGGCGGCGGCCACCGCATCCTGCTGCTCCAGCACCAGGCGGTCGCCCGGGCGCTCGGTGAGCCTGTGCAGCTCCACCCGCACCGACAACACCGTCTCGTAGGCGCCGGCCAGCGCCGCGTCGTCGCCCTCCAGCATCACCGAGCGGGCGGCCTCGGCCCAGCCGATGGCGTGCACGTCGCGCAGGCCGCCGCGGCCGTCCTTCAGGTCGGGCTCCAGGAGGAAGGCCACCTCACCCGAGCGGGCGTGGCGGCTCTTCACGCCGGCGCTCAGCTCCCGCAGCCAGCGCTTCGACCTCTTGCGCCAGAGGCCGCGAGCCCGGGAGGCCAGCTCGTCGACCACCGCCGGGTCGCCGGCCACCAGGCGGGTGGAGAGCAGCGAGGTGGCGGTGTCGAGGTCGTCGGCGGCCAGCTTGAGGGCGCCGCTCACCGATCGCACCGAGTGGCCCAGCTTGTAGCCGCGATCCCAGATCGGGTACCAGATCCTCTCGGCGACGGAGCCGATCTCGGCGCCGGTCAGGCGCGAGCCGTCGGAGCTCACGAGGATCAGGTCGAGGTCGCTCTGGGGCGACAGCTCCGAGCGGCCGTAGCCGCCCACCGCGGCCAGGGCCAGGCCCTCCGTGGGGCCGACCTCCCGTTCGAACAGCTCGGCCAACCAGGCGTCCACCCGCTCGCTGGTGGCCCGGCACAGGTCGGCACCCGACAGGGCCGGATCGGGGCCCATCGGTGCCTCGGAGGCGGGATCTGGCGCTGGCTCGGGCGCCGGCCGTGGTGCTGTCACCCCTGAATGATGCCCGACCGCGGCCGTGGTCAGGTACTGGCCTGGCAAGATCCTGCCGGGCACCCGGTGCAGGGGTCTGCGCGCCTGGCCGATGGCGGCAGGCTGGCACACTGGAGGGGTGGATATGCCGATCAGGAGCGTGCGCGACGACTGCCGCCACTACTCCAGCCGAACCACGGCCACCGGCGACGTGTTCCAGCGTTGCCGGCTGGGCGTGAACGAGGAGATGCCGTTCGGCTGCCCCGACGGCTGCCTGTTCTTCGAGCCCCGCTCGGTGAGCGACACCGGCTGGGCCCCTGGCGGCTAGCCGTATGGCTAGCCCGTACGGCTAGCCGGCCACGCTGCCCTCGGGAGCTGTCAGAAGTCCATGTCGCCGCCGGGCATGGCGGGCGCCTTGTCGTCGGGCTTGTCGGCTATGACGGCCTCTGTGGTGAGGAAGAGGGCTGCGATCGACCCGGCGTTCTGGAGCGCCGAGCGGGTCACCTTGGCGGCGTCGATGATGCCGGCGGCAACCAGGTCCTCGTATTCGCCGGTGGCAGCGTTGAGCCCGTTGGGGCCTTCCAGGCCGCGCACCTTGTTCACCACCACACCGCCCTCCAAGCCGGCGTTGAGGGCGATCTGCTTGAGGGGCTCCT
>CAYNQN010000060.1:0-10650 GCA_964399375.1 uncultured Rhabdothermincola sp.
CCTCGGGTCACCGTGGGTTCGAATCCCACACCCTCCGCCGCCTTGGGCGAGCCTGTGCTCGCAAGCCTGCTCGCACGGCTCGCCCCGTCATATCTCCGCTGCGCTGTGCCCGTTCAGGCCACGGAGGCCCCACCATGAAAGTTGGGTGGCCCACCACGCCATTCGTCTGAGCCTGTGCTCGCAAGCCTGCTCGCACGGCTCGTCCCGTCATATCTCCGCTGCGCTGTGCCCGTTCAGGCCACGGAGGCCCACCATGAAAGTTGGGTGGCCCACCACGCCATTCGTCTGAGCCTGTGCTCGCAAGCCTGCTCGCACGGCTCGTCCCGCGATGCTTGGCTTGCGCCGGCTCCACAAGTGTCGCCAGCGCCGCCTTCGGCGATTCGAGCTCCATCGGCGCAACTACACCGCGAACCCGCGCCTATCCGGGCGGGGTCCTTAGCCTGGGTGGGTGCACGGAATGAGGATGGGGTCGGGTCACGGGTCGCCCTTGCGGATGATGGGTGCCGACCCCGAGAAGATCAAGGGCGTCACCCTGAGCAGGGGCACCACCAAGCGCGTCGTGACCCTCGCCAGGCCCTACAAGTGGATGCTCACGGCGTACGTGGCCACGATCCTGGTGGCAGCGCTGCTGGCGCTGGTGCCGCCGCTCCTGTTCCGCCAGATCATCGACGTCGCCATCCCCACGTCCGACTTCACCCTGCTCAACGTGCTCGCAGCGGTCGTGGTGGCCGCTGCCGTGGGCGACGCAGTCCTCAGCCTGGCGGAGCGCTGGATCTCTGCCCGGATAGGAGAGGGCGTCATCTTCGACCTGAGGGTCTCGCTGTTCGACCATGTGCAGCGCCTTCCCATGGGTTTCTTCACCCGCACGCAGACCGGGGCGCTGATGAGCCGGATGAACAACGACGTGATCGGGGCCCAGCGGGCGCTCACGACCACGCTGGGAACGGTCATCTCCAACGTCGTGGTGCTGGTCACCACCCTTGCCGCCATGGTCATCCTCGAGTGGCGGCTCACGCTGCTCGCCCTGGCCCTGCTCCCCCTGTTCATCCTCCCGGCCAAGCGGGTGGGCCGCGCCCTGCAGCGCATCACCCGCCAGAGCATGCACCTGGACGCTCAGATGAACGCCCAGATGACAGAGCGCTTCAACGTGTCGGGAGCGCTGCTCGTGAAGCTCTTCGGCAACTTCTCCCGCGAGACCGGTGAGTTCGCCGACCGCGCCCGCCGGGTGCGCGACATCGGGGTGCGCAGCGCGCTCTACGGGCGAACCTTCTTCATCGCGCTCACCCTGGTGGGAGCTGTGGGCACGGTGGCCGTCTACTGGGTGGGCGGGCACCTGGTCATCTCGGGTGCGGTGAGCATCGGGACGCTCGTGGCGATGGCCGCCTTCGTCACCCGCATCTACGGCCCCCTCACCAGCCTGAGCAACGCGCCCGTGGACGTTATGACGGCGCTGGTCTCGTTCGACCGGGTCTTCGAGGTGCTCGACACCCCGCCTCTCATCGCCGATCACCCGGGGGCGGCAACGCTCACCGACCCGAGGGGCGACATAGAGCTGGACGAGGTGTGGTTCCGCTACCCCAGCCCCGCCGAGGTGTCGATAGCGTCGCTGGAGGCCGACGGCACCGCTCCCCTCGACAGCGGAGCGGGGCCGTACGTGCTGGAGGACGTGACGGCGAGCATCGCCGCCGGGAGCAGCGTTGCCCTGGTGGGGCCCTCTGGGGCGGGCAAGACCACGCTCGCCTCGCTGCTGTCGAGGCTGTACGACGTCACCCGTGGCTCGGTGCGCATCGACGGCCACGACGTGCGAGACCTGACCCTCGAGAGCCTGCAGAGCGCTGTGGGCGTGGTCAGCCAGGATCCCCACCTGTTCCACGACACGGTGCTGGGGAACCTGCGCTACGCAAGGCCCGACGCCACCATCGAAGAGGTCGAGGAGGCTTGCCGGGCGGCCCGCATCCACGACGTGATAGCCGCGCTCCCGGAGCGCTACGACACCGTCGTGGGCGAGCGGGGATACCGGCTGTCGGGAGGCGAGAAGCAGCGCCTGGCCATCGCCCGGGTGCTGCTGGCCGACCCAGCCGTCGTCGTCCTCGACGAGGCCACCAGCCACCTCGACAGCGAGAACGAGGCCGTCATCCAAGAGGCGTTCGCAACCACGCTGGCGGGGCGTACCGCCGTGGTGATCGCCCACCGCCTGTCGACCATCACGAACGCCGACCAGATCCTCGTGCTGGAAGGCGGGCGGATCGTGGAGAGGGGCACGCACGCTGCCCTGATAAGCGAGGGCAAGCGCTACGCCAACCTCTACCTGACGCTCTTTCGGGAGGCCGACGAGACGCTGGGCGTCTGAGATCCTCGCTCCAGGAAGGCGGCTCCGGCTGCGAGGTCCCTCAGGTGCGGCCGGGGCCGGGCCGGGCAAGGCGGTGCGGCGGCGAAAATCCACTGGGCTAGGACACAAGAGCGGGCGGAGGGGATAACTTTGTGCCTGAGTGCGATGTCGGGGGAAATCGGCTTGCACGAAAGGGGTCAAACCCACGGATGACCGCCATAGAAGAGCGGCTCGCAGTCTTCTCCCGTCTTCCAGGTGATGTCGTAGCTCTGATCGACGTCGAGTGCGTGACTCGCTACGTCTCCCCATCGGTAGAGCGAACCCTCGGCTACCGGCCTGCCGACTTCCTCGAGACGTCGTTGATGGAGATGGTCCATCCCGAGGACCTCGACCACACGATGACCGGGTGGCAGGCGGTGCTGGCCCAGCCCGACGGCCACGAGCGCTGGGAGCATCGGGTGCGCCACGCCGACGGGACGTGGCGGTGGCTCGAGGTCGTCGCCACCAACACCCTCTCGGACCCCGACATCGGATCGGTGTTCGTGAACTTCCGCGACATCAGCGAACGCAAGGAGGCCGAGCAGGCCCTGCGCGCCAGCGAGTCGCGCTTCAGGGCGCTCGTGCAGAACAGCTACGACGTGTTCGCCATCATCCACCCCGACCGGGGCATCACCTACGCCAGCCCCTCGCTGGAGGAGCTGTTCGGACGCCCGATCGACAACCTCATCGGCACCAACCCCCTCACCTACATCCATCCCGACGACCTCGACTCGGTGGCCGAGGGCTACGTGGCCGCCATGAGCACTCCCGGCAAGCGCGCCACGCACGAGGCCCGGATACTGCGGGCCGACGGCACCTACCGATGGATCGACGTGGTGGCGGTGAACCTCGTGGAGAACGAGGCGGTCGAGGGCGTGGTGGTGAACATCCGCGACGTCACCGAGCAGAAGCTGGCCGAGCAGGAGTCGGAGCGGCTCATCAACATCTTCGAGGCCACCGAGGACATCGTGGCCATGGCCGATCGCCGGGGCGGGCTCATCTACTTCAACCGGGCGGCCCACGCCTTCTTCGGCCTGGACGGCTCCGACGACCTGTCGGGCTTCGACTTCCTCGACGTGATGACCTCGGAGTCGGTCGACCGGGTGACGCGCGAGGTCGAGCCGGAGCTCATGAAGTCGGGAACCTGGTACGGCGAGCTGGAGCTGCTCCGCTCCGACGGCAGCGCTACCCCCTACCTCGTGCAGGCGCTGGTGCACCGCGACCACAACGACAACCCCGAGTTCTTCTCGGCGATCCTCCACGACATAAGCGACCGCAAGGCCTTCGAGCACCGGCTGGCCCACCAGGCCACCCACGACCCGTTGACCGGCCTCCCCAACCGCACCCTGCTGCTCGATCGGCTCGAGACGGCGATGGCGCGGGCTCAGCGCCACGAGCACGGCGTGGCGGTGCTGTTCTTGGACCTCGACCACTTCAAGGTGGTCAACGACAGCCTGGGCCACTCGCTGGGCGACCACCTGCTGGTGGCCATCGCCGAGCGCCTGCAGACGGCCCTGCGCCCGGTGGACACCACCGCTCGCCTGGGGGGCGACGAGTTCGTGGTGCTCTGCGAGGAGGTGGCCAGCCCCGAGGACGCCGTGGCCATCGCCGAGCGCCTCGACGAGTCGCTGCAGGCGCCGTTCATGCTCGGCGAGACCGAGGCCTACGTGGGCGTGAGCATCGGCATCGCCTACACCGAGCCTCCCTTGGAGGGCTCGCCCCTCGGCGACCACGCCACCCGACCGGGAACGCTCATCCGCGACGCCGACGCCGCCATGTACGAGGCCAAGCGCCGGGGGCGGGGACGCTGGGTGGTGTTCGACCAGGCGATGCGCACCAGCGCCCTGGAGAGGCTCGACACCGAGAACGCCCTGCGCCGCGCCCTGGAGAGGCGCGAGCTGCGGGTGCACTACCAGCCCATCGTCACCCTCTCCGACGGAAAGCTGTGCGGCGTCGAGGCCCTGCTGCGATGGCAGCACCCCGAGCGTGGGCTGCTGCCACCCTCGGAGTTCATCCGCCTCGCGGAGGACACCGGGCTGATCGTGCCGATAGGCACCTGGGTGATGCAGCACGCGTGCCGCCAGGTGCAGCTGTGGCAGAGGTCCATGCCGGAGCTGGGCCAGCTGGTGCTCTCGGTGAACCTCTCGGGTCGCCAGCTGGGCAACTCCGAGCTGATCGAGCAGCTGAAGTCGATCCTCGACGACACCGACCTCGATCCTGGGCAGCTGGAGCTGGAGATCACGGAGAGCGTGCTGATGGACGACGTGGAGCTCTCGCAGCAGACGCTCCAGCGCTTGCGCCGCCTGGGGGTGCGCCTAGTCGTGGACGACTTCGGCACTGGGTACTCGTCGCTCAGCTACCTGCGCCGCTTCCCGGTGGATCTCATAAAGGTCGATCGGTCGTTCGTGCGAGGGCTCGGCACCGACGGGCGCGACTCGGCCATCGTGGCGGCCGTGGTGGGCCTGGCGCACACGCTCGGCCTCTCGGCCGTCGGTGAGGGGGTCGAGACCGCTGCGCAGCTGGACGCCCTGCGGGAGATGGGCTGCGACAGGGCCCAGGGCTTCCACATCGCCCGCCCGGCTCCAGCGACTGCCATAGGCGACCTGCTGTCCCGCGGCACCTGCTGGTAGGAAGCCCCGCAGGCACTCGGCACGCCACGGCGAGGCGAGCCAGAATAAGGCCAGACGACTTAGGACCCGAGCCGATAGGCGAGGGTCCCAGTGAGCACAGCGGCGTTCGGTCCGAGCGGAGCGAGGATCGGGGAGACGTGGGCCACGACCGACGTGACCTATCCGCGGAGATCCTTAGGAGGGGGCGGAGATGGCCGAGATCGACGGAGAGGTCGCACCGGGCTTCGAGCAGGTGCGGGAGGTGTTCCAGGCCAACTTCGACAAGGGCACCGAGGTGGGGGCCGCCTTCAGCGCCTACCACCGGGGCCGCAAGGTGGTGGATCTGTGGGGAGGTGTGGCCGACGCCGCCACCGGCACCCCCTGGGGCCGGGACACGACCGTTCTGGTCTTCTCCACCACCAAGGCCTTCACCGCCGTGTGCGCGAACATGCTCGCCCAGGCCGGGCTGCTCGACCTCGACGCACCCGTGGCCGACCTCTGGCCCTCGTTCTCCGCAGACGGCCGGGGCGAGATGCCCGTCTCGCACCTGCTCTCGCACCGGGCGGGGCTGCCCTGGGTGGACGCCGAGATGACCGCCGCCGAGGCCTTCTCGTGGGAACCCGTGATCCGGGCGCTCGAGACCCAACCCCTGGCGTGGGAGCCCGGCACCGCCCACGGCTACCACGCACTGACCTTCGGGTGGCTCAACGGCGAGGTGATCCGGCGGGTGACGGGCGAGACGATGGGCACCTACCTCCGCAAGGCGGTGGCCGAGCCCCTGGGCCTCGACCTGTGGGTCGGCCTTCCCGAGGAGGAGGAGCACCGGGTGGCGTCGCTGGTCCACTTCCTTCCCGAAGGCCTCACCCTCGACGATCTGAGCGCGCCCAAGGACCCCACTGCGGAGATCATCGCTGCCTTCATGGGACCCGAGACCGACCTCGGCAAGGCGATGTTCGCACCGGGCTTCGCCTTCGCCAACGCGGAGGTGTGGGGATCGAGGGAGATGCGAGCGGCCGAGGTCCCCGCGGCCAACGGTGTGAGCGACGCTCGGTCGGTGGCGCGGCTCTTCGCCGCCTGCATCGGAGAGGTCGACGGCATCCGGCTCCTCTCGCCCGAGCAGCTGGCCAGGGCGACCACCCAGCACACGACCGGCCCAGACCGGATCATCCTCGGCCTCGACATGCAGTTCGGCCTGGGGTTCATGCTGCCGTCGAGCATCATGACCTTCGGCGGCCCCAGGAGCTTCGGTCACTTCGGCGCAGGTGGGTCGGTCGGCTGGGCGGATCCCGAGGCGGAGCTGGCCTTCGGGTACGTGATGAACAAGATGGACATCGGGCTGGCCGGCGACAACCGCAGCCTCGATCTCATCGCCGCCTGCTACGCAGCGATCTGAGCGCTGCGGCCGGGAGGAGATCGGCGCTCGCCTCCAGGCCGCCGGCCACCGCTGCGCCGCCACCCGAGACGGCGCCGGGGTGGGGGCAGGGTCGAGCTGGGAGGGGCCTACCCGCCACTAGCCTGTACGGGTGAGCCAGGACGTCACAGCCGAAGCAGCGCGCCGAAGGACGTTCGCGATCATCTCGCACCCCGATGCCGGCAAGACCACGCTCACCGAGAAGTTCCTCCTGTACGGAGGCGCCCTCGGCGCCGAGGCGGGGGCCGTGAAGGCCAGGGCCGGGCGAAGGGCTGCCACGTCCGACTGGATGGAGCTGGAGCGCCAGCGGGGGATCTCGATCACCTCGGCCGTCCTGCAGTTCCCGTACCGGCCCGCCGATGGCACTGACCACGTGGTCAACCTCCTCGACACCCCCGGCCACCGCGACTTCTCCGAGGACACCTACCGGGTGCTGGCAGCGGCCGACGCCGCCGTCATGGTGCTCGACGCCGCCAAGGGGATAGAGGCCCAGACCCTCAAGCTCTTCGACGTGTGCCGCGAGCGGGAGATGCCGCTGCTCACCTTCGTGAACAAGTGGGACCGGCCGGGCAAGGAAGCTCTGGAGCTGGTGGACGAGATCGAGCAGAAGCTGGGCATCGTGGTCACGCCCGTCACCTGGCCGGTGGGCATCGCCGGCGACTTCCGCGGCGTCCTCGACCGCTCCGACGGCAGCTACACGCGCTTCTCCCGCACCTCCCGCGGGGCAACCGAGGCGCCGGAGGAAGTGGTGGACCCCCACCGGGCAGCGACGGAGGAGGGGCCCGCTTTCGAGGCGGCCGCCGGCGAGGTGGAGCTGCTCGATGCCCTCGGCGCCAACCTGGACCACAAGAGCTTCCTCGCCGCAGAGGCCACGCCGGCGTTCTTCGGCTCCGCCCTCACCAACTTCGGCGTGCGCAAGCTCCTCGACGCCGTGATCGAGCTCGTCCCTCCCCCCTCGGCGCGCGTCGACGTTGGCGGCAAGCCCAGAGCCCTCGACTCTCCCTTCTCGGGGTTCGTGTTCAAGGTTCAGGCCAACATGGACCCCGCCCACCGCGACCGCATCGCCTTCGTGCGGGTCTGCTCGGGGCGCTTCGAGCGGGGCATGGTGGTGACCCACGGGGCGACGGGCAAGCCGTTCGCCACCAAGTACGCGCACCAGGTGTTCGGGTCCGAGCGCGAGACGATCGACGAGGCCTACCCGGGCGACGTGGTGGGGCTGGTGAACGCCGCCGACGTGAAGGTCGGCGACAGCCTCTGGATCGACGAGAGCGTGGAGTACCCCTCCATCCCCAGCTTCGCCCCCGAGCACTTCCGGGTGGCGCGAGTGCGCGACTCGGGTCGCTTCAAGCAGTTCCGCAGGGGCATCGCGCAGCTCGACGAGGAAGGCGTGGTGCAGGTGCTGCGCGATCCCGACATGGGTGATCAGGCGCCCATCCTCGCCGCCGTCGGCCCGATGCAGTTCGAGGTGGCCCTGCACCGGCTGGAGAACGAGTTCGGGGCGCTGGCCGAGCTGACCACCACTCCCTACACGATCGCCCGCCTGACCGACCGTGAGAGCGCCGATCAGTTGCGTACGATGCGCGGCGTGCGAATAGCAGCCCGGGCAGACGGAGCCCTCCTGGCCCTCTTCGAGAGTCGCTACTGGGTGGAGAGGCTGGAAGCCGACCATCCCGAGCTGACCATCGAGCACCTCGTGGGCGAGGGCACCTCGGGGTGAGTCGATGACCGATCCCACCGGCCGGGGCAGCAACCAGCCCCGGCGCCCCCAACAGGGCGTGTCGCTGCGCGACCTGGGCCTGTCGGCGCCGGGCCGCCGACCCCCCGAGCGGGGTCGGCCTTGGATGGTGCCGGTGGTGATCGTCTCGGCCCTGCTGCTGGCGGTGGTGGTGTGGGCGGTGGTGCGCGACGACGGCCCGTCCACCGAGGCCGCCACGGCCGAAGCGGGCGAGCAGGCAGCCGCCATCGAGGGCGAGGGTGCCATCGAGGAGGTCGAGGCCGAGCCCGCTCCCCTACCTCCTTACGACGGCTGGGTTAACCCCGCCTCCTCGGGGCGCCCCTGGGGCGACACCGTGTCGGGCCTGCTGACCTTCCGGGGCAACCCCACCCGCTCCTGGTATGGAACCGGGCCGATGCCCAAGAGCCCCAAGGTGCTCTGGAGCTTCCCTGCCAACGACACGATGTGCGGCAACTCGAGCGACGGGGGCGTCACCTCCACGTGGTGCGGCACCGGGTGGACCGGCCAGCCCGCCGTGTGGGAGGGAGCGGGAGGAAAGACGTGGGTGGCCTTCGGCGCCTACGACTACGCGGTCCACTGGCTCGATGCCGCCAACGGCAGCCGCCTGCTGCCCGACTTCGAGACGGGCGACATCATCAAGGGAACCGTCACGATCGACCCCGACGGCTACCCGCTCCTCTACACCGGATCGCGCGACAACTACCTGCGAGTCATCGCCATGGACAGGGGCGAGCCGGTGGAGCTCTGGAAGATCCACGCCAAGGACGTCGGGCCCACCAAGTGGAACGACGACTGGGACGGGTCGCCCCTTGTGATCGACGACTACCTCTTCGAGGGCGGGGAGAACAGTCGCTTCCACATCGTGAAGCTCAACCGGGGCTACGACGCCGCCGGGAAGGTGACGGTGGCCCCGGAGCTGGTGTTCCACACGGCCAGCTGGGACAACCAGCTGGAGGCCGACTTCCCGAGCGGGGCCTTCTCGGTGGAGAACTCGGTGGCGATCTCGGGCAACACGGTCTACTTCTCCAACTCGGCAGGCCTGGTTCAGGGATGGGACATCAGTGGCCTCAAGGAGGGTGCTGAGCCCCAGCGGGTGTTCAGGTTCTGGACGGGCGACGACACCGACGCCACGATCACCATCGACGCCGAGGGCTTCTTGTACGTGGCCTCGGAGTACGAGAAGCACAACGCCCGCTCCACCGAGGTGGGCCAGATGATGAAGCTCGACCCCACCAAGCCCGACGCACCTCTGGTGTGGTCGCTGCCCGACCAGGGGGGCGGCACCAACGGGGTGTGGGCCACGCCTGCCCTGTGGGGCGACGTGGTCTACTTCGCCACCACGCACGGGCGGCTCATAGCGGTCGACCGCCACAGCGGCCAGATCCTCTGGGAGAAGAGGCTGGGCAGCCAGACGTGGGGCTCGCCCGTGGTGGTCGACGACGTGCTGGTGGAGGGCGACTGCGAGGGGAACCTGAACGCCTACGACGTGAGCGACCCCCGCCTCGACCCACCCTTGCTCTGGACGGTGAAGCTGGACGGCTGCATCGAGTCGACCCCCGCCGTGTGGCAGGGCCGGCTCTACGTGGGCACGAGGGGCGGCAAGGTCTACGCCATCGGCGACGTTTAGACCCCGCTGACGACGCCTGAGGAGCCAGCGCAAATGTGACGGCTTGACAGAGCCGTGTCCCGCCGACTCGAATCTCCCCGACCTTTCAGGGGTCTGCGCTCCACGCGCGCCCCCCGTAGTGCCGCTTTCTCGCCCTTGCAGGGCTGATAGAAGGGAAGAACATGAGCCAGTCCATCCTCGCCGCCGAGGGCGGGTACCAGGAGTTCATCCTCGGAGGGCAGGAGTGGTTCTGGCTGATCTTCTCGGCCGTCACCGCTTTGCTCGCGCTCGCCGTGGGCTTCTACCTGATGAAGGGCGTGCTGGCGGCCGACCAAGGGACCCCCAAGATGCGGGAGATCGCCGGGGCCATCCAGGAGGGCGCCCTCGCCTACCTCAAGCGCCAGTTCCGGACCATCGGCTTCATCCTCATACCGCTGGTGGTGGTGGTCTTCGTGACATCCACGGCGATCAACAAGATCGACGTGGACGGCACGACCCAGGCGCTCTCGTTCTTCCAGTCGGGCACGTTCCGCACCCTCGCCTTCCTCGCAGGTGCCGGGCTCTCGGGCCTCACCGGCTTCATCGGCATGAGCCTGGCGGTACGAGGCAACGTGCGCACCGCCGCCGCCGCCAAGTCGGGGTCCATGCCCGCGGCCCTCAAGGTGGCGTTCCGCACCGGGTCGATCGCCGGCATGTTCACGGTGGGCCTGGGGCTCATCGGGGCGACCATCATCATCATGCTCTTCCAGAACACCAGCTCGGCCATCCTGATCGGCTTCGGCTTCGGTGGCTCGCTGCTCGCCCTGTTCCTGCGGGTCGGCGGCGGCATCTTCACCAAGGCGGCCGACGTCGGCGCCGACCTCGTCGGCAAGGTCGAGGCCGGCATCCCCGAGGACGACCCCCGCAACCCGGCCACCATCG
>CAYNQN010000061.1:0-7179 GCA_964399375.1 uncultured Rhabdothermincola sp.
GTTCGAGACATTTGCTATGTCGTCCTTCCTGAGTTTGGGTAGAGATTCCGTCGCCCCCAGACCCACTCGGTGATGCTGGATGTCTCCGGGTACGACAGCGCTTTGGCCGCAGATCCTGCGGTTTCGGGCGCTGACAGTATGAAGTCGCCCGGCGTTGCTTTTCTCCTTCGGAGTAGTCCATTCACCCTTTCGATCACCCCGTTCACCCCTAATCACCCGGGTGGTCGGGGTGATATGTCTTCTGGATGTGACCGGCGTCTCGCGATTTGAACGGATGTGACTGTCGGCCGGCGATCGGACTCAACTGATAGAACAATCCGAGCGCCACGAGATGGTTGTCGACGTGATCTTCAGGCCTTCTCTGGCTTCCCGAGGTCGCCCCGCTTGGGCCAACATTGGCGGCTCGACGCTGACGACCCTGGAAGGAAGCCCTTGAGATCGCACCGACCCAAGATCGCCCTGGCAGTGATCGCCCTGGTGGGGCTGCTGGCGGCGGCGTGCAGCTCGGGTGACGAGTCGGGCTCCACGGGCACCGGCCAGGCGGCAGCCCAGCAGGTGCTGGTGGGTTCCATCGCGTCGCAGACCGGCACCGGGGCGCCCTACGGCACGGGTCAGCTGAACGGCCAGCAGCTGGCGCTGGACCTGCTCGGCCCCGCCAGCGGCATCGACCTGGCGATGACAAACGTGGACGACACCTCCACCGGGGCCGGAGGCGTGGCGGCCATGGGCACCCTGGCCACCCAGGGCGCCGTTGCGGTGCTGGGCCCCACGCTGTCGCCCGTGGCGGCGGAGGCCGACCCGGTGGCCCAACAGGCAGGGCTGCCGGTGCTGGCGGTGACCAACACCACGCTCGACATCGGCTCCATAGGCGACATGGTGTGGAGGATCAGCCTGAGCGAGGACGCCATGATCCCCCAGGCCATCGGAGCGGCCCAGGCGGCCGACGGGTTCACCACCGCAGCCCTGGTGTACGACAACACCGACGGCTACGCCACTGGCGCCGCCCAGGCCTTCCGGGCCGGTGCCGCCCAGCACGGTGTGACCCTGACGATCGACGAGGGCTTCGCCCCGGGCACCGGCCAGGCCGTGCCGGCCCTGCGCAAGGCCAACGAGACGAGCCCCGGGGCGCTCTTCCTCGCGGCCCGCAGCGCTGCTGCCACCGAGCTGCTGCTGGCCGCCCGGCAGCTGGGGCTGGCCCTGCCCAAGGTGGGAGGCAACGGCTTCAACGCCCCGGAGGTCCTGTCGGCCGCAGGAACCGCCGCCGAGGGGCTGGTGGTTGCCGCCTCGTGGAACATCGGCGTGAGCTACCCCACCAGCCAGGCCTTCGTGGAGACCTTCCGCGACCGCTTCGGCCACGACCCCGACGCCTTCGCCGCCCAGGGCTACGCCGGCATCCAGGTGCTGCTGGCGGCCATCGCCGCCTCGGGCGACGCCTCGCGCACCGGCGTGCAGGCCGGCCTGGAGGCCATGGGCACGGTCGACACGGTGCTGGGCCCACTGAGCTTCAGTGGCCGCGACGCCGTATACCCTGCCGCCGTGCAGGTGGTGCAGAACGGCCACTTCGTGCTGCTCTGAGCGAAGCGAGGTTGTGCGGGCAGGTGGACGGGACCGGCAAGGTGCGTGAACCCCAGGTGAGAGCGCCAGGCCCGGCCCAGGCGCGGCGGGTGGCGGCCATCGACGGCCTGCGGGGCTTCGCACTGCTGGGCATGCTGGCCTGGCACGCCCAGGTGGAGTGGGTGAAGGGCGGCTTCGCCCGCATGACCATCTTCTTCGTGCTGTCGGGCTACCTGGCCACGGCGTCGCTGCTGTCGATGCGGCGCAAGCACCCCGAGGGCGCCTTCAGGCAGTTCTGGATGCGCCGGGCACGGCGGCTGCTGCCGGTGAGCCTGCTGGGCGTGGCCTTCGCCATGTGGGCCGCCGTGGTGATCGACGGCTCGGCCCGAGAGAGCCTGCGGGGCGACGCCCTCTCGGTGATCGGCAACGTCTCGAACTGGCGCTTCTTGCTGGCCGACCAGTCGTACGGCGAGCTCTTCGAGCGCCCCTCGCCCTTCCAGCACTTCTGGTCGCTCTCGCTGGAAGAGCAGTGCTTCTGGCTGCTGCCGCTGGTGCTGGCCGGCATCGGGCTGCTCAGCAAGCGCCGGGCCTGGCTGGCCGCGGCGGCGATTGGGGCAGCCCTGGCGGCGATCCCCCTGGTGGTGCCGCACACCCCCGACGCCGCCTACTACGGCACCCACGTGCGGGCCGGCGAGTTCCTGGCAGGCGTGGCGCTGGCGCTGGCCCTGCAGGGCCGGGGAGGCCACGTGGCCGAGTGGGCCCGCCCGGCGCTGCGATGGCTGGGAGCGGGGTCGCTGGCGGCCCTGGGGGCGGTGATGCTGTTCATGGAGCGCGACCTGCCCTGGCTCTACCAGGGCGGCCTGGGCCTGTTCGCCGTGCCGGCGGTGCTGGTGGTGGTGGCGGCCCTCGACGAGAAGGGCCCGGTGCAGTGGATCCTCTCGGCCGAGCCGCTGGCCCGCATCGGCCGATGGGCGTTCCCCATATACGTGCTGCACTGGCCGATCTTCCTGCTGCTCACCCCCGAGCGGGTGGGCTTCGGCGGGGCCGGCCTGGTGGTGCTGCAGCTGGGCGTGTCGATAGCCCTGGGGGCTGCGGTTCACCACTTCTTCGAGAAGCCCCTGATGCAGCGCCGCCCGGTGTCCACCGGCATCGCCAGCGGCGCCGTTCCCCCCGCGGTGTTGGGGGCCACGGTGCCCACCGGCCCTCCCGAGGCGCGGCCCACAGGGGCGTGGGCGAGCTTGATGGCCTGGGCCGCAGCGGCGTGGGGCCCGGCCCGGCGCTCCCTGGGAGGAGGGCGGCCCCTGTTCGCCGGCATCGCCTCGGTCACGACCGGGCTGGTGATAGTGGCCCTGCTGATACCCGCGCAGACCGGCACCGGCGAGACGGGGCTGGACCTGCGGGCGGCCGAGGCGAGGGCCAACACCAGCGAGCACCCCGAGGCGCCCGGTGCTGCCGTGGGCCTCTTCGGGGGCTCCACGGCCGCCGTGCTGGGAGCCGCCGCCCACGACTGGACCCCCTCCACCCCCAACCTGCGCTCGGTGGCCGGTTCGGCCCGGCTGGGATGCGGGCTGCTCACGGAGGGCAGCCGGGTGCACGGCATCGACACCCTGAGCGGGCAGGTGATGGTGGATCCTCCCGACGACTACTGCCTCGACTGGGCCCAGAGCTGGGCCTCCACCGTGGAGGCCGAGGGTGCGCAGGTGGCGCTGATGGTGGGCGGCGTGTGGGACACCACCGACTGGCAGCTGCCCGACCAGGATGGGTGGCTCTCGATACGCGACGAGCCCGTGGCCCACGTGGTGCGGGAGCGCCTGGAGCTGGCGGCAGACCTGCTGGCCGAGCGGGGAGCCTTCGTGGCGCTGGCCACCACCCCGCTGGTGGGCGAGGGCTCCTCGGGCGACATGCGCCAGCGCAGGGGCCTGGGGGAGGACCACGCCGAGAGGGTGAGGATCTACAATGAGCTGGTGGCCGAGGTGGCCGGCGAGAGGCCCTACGTGTCGGTGGTGGACTACGGGAGCTTCATCGACCAGCTCGACCCGACCATCTCACGCAACTGGCTGCCCGACGGGATCCACCCCACCCCCCAGGCGGCCCTGGAGATCTGGAGCACGTTCCTGGGCCCGCAGCTGGAGGCGCTGACCTCGATCCTGGCCTCGGCCGGAGATGCGAACGCTCCCGAGGCCCTCGGCCCGGCCGAGCCCGCCGCCTAGGGGCCGGGCTCTCGATCGATCGGCCCGGCGGCCCGGCGGCAGGGCGGCGGGGGGCGCGCTCAGCCGCCGGTGGTGGACCAGTGCCAGCCCTCGCTGGGCAGGTTGTAGAACCCGTACGACGCTGCGTTGGCCACCAGCCAGTTGTACTTGGCGTTGTCGGTGCCGGGGTACTGGGGGATGCCCGAGAAGTCGATGGCCAGGCCCCGCTCGTGCATGGAGGTGCCCGGCTTGGCGGTGGGCGGGGTGCACTGCCACACGGGCATGTTCCAGACGGCGTAGTCGCTGGTGCCGCAGTTCTGCCTGCGCAGGGCGACCTGCGAGGCCGAGCTGCGGTAGCCCGAGCCGCTGAGGGAGATCCCATCGGCCGCTGCCGCGGCGAGCATGGCCTCGAGCCGGTCGGCGATCTGGGCGTTCACGGTTATGCCCCTCACGGTGGCCAGGGGCACGTCGGGGAGCACTGGGGGCGGGGATCCTCCGCCGCTCTGGCCCCCATCGCCGGGGTCGCCTCCTCCGCTGGAGGGCGGCGGTGTGGGGGGCGCCATCGAGCGGAGCCGCTCCACCAGGGCGTCCTGCTCGGCCCGGATCTGGGCGGCCAGCTGGGCGTCGACGGCCGACAGCGCCGCCGCCTCGCCGAGCTTGGCGTTGAGGCGCACCTCCAGGTCGTTGGCGAAGCTCTGCTTGTCGGCCTTGGCGGAGGTCAGCTCGCCCTGGCGGCGCTCGGCCTCGGCCTTCTGGCTCTCGGCCTCCTCCCGGGCCCTCTCTGCCTCGGACCGCTGGACCTCCAGCTCGTGGCGGGCAGCCCGCAGCAGGTCGAGGAGGTCGCCCGTCCGTTGGGCGCCCACCCCTATGAGGGCCTGCTTGAGGGCGGCCACGTTGGCCGACTCCACCCGCATCTGGTCCATCAGGCCCCCGCCGGGGGGATCGATGTAGTTGCGCACGGCCAGGCTGGCCACCTGCCGGCGCAGCACCTCCACCTCGTCGGCCTTGGCGCGGGCGGCGCTGTCGGCCGCGGCAGCCCGGCGGCTGGCGTCGATCACGGCGTTGTCGGCCTTGTGGGCCAGCTCCTGCTGGCGCAGCACGTTGGCGTCGAGGTCGCGGATGGCGGCGTCGATGGCGGCGCCGTCGGCCGTCATGGTGTTGATCTGGCCGGCGACGTCGGACTGCTGGCGGCGCACCTGCTCCTGGGTGGCCTTCAGCGACGACTGTGCTCCGGCGGGAAGCGGCGCCGGCACGACGGCCAGGGCCAGGGCGCCGGGAACGAGGAGGGTGGCCAGCGCAGCACCGATGCCCGCCTTCACGGCCCTCTCTCTCACCTCCGACCTCCTCTGGGCGCATGGGCGCCCGGCATCGCAAGGAGGATCCGGACCCGCGCCGGAAGGCTGCCACTCCACCCGCAGCCCCGAGAGGCTACGCCGAACGGCACCCCGAGGCAATGGTTGTCGTGCCAGGGGCAGCCGGCCCCCAGGACCGGCGGGCCGAGACCGCTGGCGCTCATCTAGAACACGTTCTAGTTTCGCCTCCACACACACCGCTTCTACAAGGGCGCCCGGTGCCGCATCGCTCGGCAGCTCGGGGGAGGATCACCAATGCTGATCGATCGATTCCGGCTGGACGGCAGGGCGGCCATCGTCACGGGGGCCGGGCGGGGCATCGGGCGCGCCTGCGCGCTGGCCCTGGCCGAGCAGGGGGCGAGCGTGGTGATCACCGCCCGCACCGAGAGCCAGCTGGCCGAGGTGGCCGGCGAGGTGGAGGCCCTGGGGAGCAGGGCCGTGCCCGTGGTGGCCGACGTGAACGACACCGCCGTGCTGGCCGACCTGGTGGCCACCGCCGTGGCCGAGCTGGGCGGGCTCGACATCGTGGTGAACAACGCCGGCGGCGCCGAGCCCCGGCCCCTCATGAACACCTCCGAGCGGTTCTTCGAGGCGGCCTTCCACTTCAACGTCACCACGGCGCTGGCGCTCACCAAGGCTGCGGTGCCGGCCCTGCTCGAGAGCGACGCTGCGGCGGTGGTGAACATCTCGTCGGTCATGGGCAGGCTCAGCACCAGGGGCTTCGCCGCCTACGGCACCGTGAAGGCGGCGCTCAACCACCTCACCCACCTGCTGGCGGCCGACCTGGCACCGAAGATCCGGGTGAACGCCGTGGGCGTGGGCTCCACGGCCACCTCGGCGCTGGAGATCGTGCTGACCAACGACGAGCTGAAGGTGGCCATGGAGGAGGCCACGCCCCTGAAGCGCCTGGGCACCGTGGAAGACATCGCCCTGGCGGTGCTCTACCTGGCCTCCCCCGCCTCCAGCTACGTGACCGGGCGCATCATCGGCGTGGACGGGGGCATCGAGACCCCAAACTTCGACATGGGCCTACCTGACCTGTAGGTGGGACGTGGGGCGTGGGCTCCGACGGCCCCGCCGCCGCGAACTCGGGGAGCTCGGGGGGCTCGGGGCCCGGTCGCGACCGCCGAGTGGCTCGGGCCTCAGACGGCGGTGCCGCCGCCCTTGCCAATCTCGCGCTGGATGTCGTCTTCGGTGATGGGACGACCGAAGGCCGAGTAGGCGTGCAGGGCGAGGCCCAGGCCCCAGAAGCCCAGGGTGAAGATGGGCCAGAAGAAGCCCCGGCTGCCCACGGCCCAGATGACCACGAAGATGGCGTTGATCACCACGTAGCTCAAGACGTTGGCCATGAAGTCGCGCTTGGCCTTGAGGCGGTTGATGGCTGCTTCCCGGCTCGGGTCGGTGCTCATTGCCGCAGTCTTCCACGACCCAGGCCATCATTGGGCCGTGCCCGTCAACCCTTCGCCCATCGCCAGGCCCGCCGCCAGCGCCGCCCTGCTGGAGAGCGCCGTGGACCTCTGCCGGCAGATGGGCACCACCACCCTGCAGTGGTTCGGCACGTCGGGGCTGGCCGTGGAGGGCAAGGCCGACGGCACCCCGGTGACCCAGGCCGACCGCGCCGCCGAGAGGTTCCTGCGAGAGGCGGTGGCCGAGCGCTTCCCCGACGACGCCGTGCTCGGCGAGGAGGAGGCCCCGACCCCCGGTACGTCGGGGCGCACATGGGTGGTGGACCCCATCGACGGCACCAAGGCCTTCGTGAGGGGTGTGCCGCTGTACTCCAGCCTGCTGGCCGTGTTCGACGAGCACGGGCCGGCGGTCGGCGTGATATCGCTGCCGGCCCTGGGCAAGGTCGTGTACGCCGGGCGGGGCCTGGGCTGCTTCCTCGACGGGGAGCCCACGGGCGTGAGCTCCGTGGGCTCGCTGGGCGAGGGTTGCGTGTGCACCTCGGGCCTCGACACCTGGGCGCCCGGCCAGATCGGGGCCGTGCTGGGAACCGGGGCGCAGCTGCGCACCTGGGGCGACGGCTACGGGTTCGCCATGGTGGCCACCGGCCATGCCGAGGCGATGTTCGACCCCGCCGTGTC
>CAYNQN010000061.1:7279-10341 GCA_964399375.1 uncultured Rhabdothermincola sp.
GCGGGCGCGCACGCGGTGGTGGTCACCTCGTCGCCCGCTGCGGGCCAGGTGGTGGTGCGAGCCCCAGGCGAGGTGTGGGTGCAGTTCAACGAGGCGGTGTCGGCCACCGAGGGCGCCCTGCGGGTGCTGAACGCCGAGGGCGACCGGGTCGACACGGGTTCGGCCGCCTCGTCGGGCCGGGAGGTGCTGAGCACCGAGCTGGAGAGCGGCCTGGGCGACGGCACCTACGTGATCGACTACCGGGTGACCTCGGCCGACGGTCACCCCGTTGCCGGGGCAATCGTGTTCGGGGTGGGCGAGGGCACCTCCATCGACAGCGGGGTGGCCGCTGCCGCCGAGCCCGACGAGCGGGCATTGAACACCGCCGCCGGCTTCGCCCGGTTCTTCGCCTACGCGGGCTCGCTGGGGGCGGCCGGCCTGGCGCTGTTCCTGGCCTTCTTCCTGGATGGGCGGGGGTTCCTGGGCGCGCAACGCTGGGTTGAGCCCGCCGACGGGGACAGATCAGATTCGGGGGCCGATCCTCGGCGCCGGGCCGCTCCCCTGGTGCGCGCAGGCGCGCTGATCGGCGCTGCGGGCGCGCTGGTGGGCGTGGGGATCCAGGCTGCGCTGGTCACCGGCGACGGCTGGAGCGCCGCGTTCGACGCCGACTCGCTGCGCCAGGCCCTCGGCGAGGGGCTGGGGTGGTCCACCGCCGTGCTGCTGCTGGGGTTGGCGGGGGTTCACGTGAGCGCCCACCTACGGGGCACCACGGGCCCGCGGGTGCTGGCCTTCTACGGATGGTTGGCCGTGTCGGCCTCGTTCGCCCTCTGGGGCCACACCGGCACGGCCGAGCCCCGGTGGCTGGGGCTGGTGGCCGACGTGGTGCACACCGCCGCCGCCTCGGTGTGGCTGGGCGGCCTGGTGGGCCTGGCCGTGGTGCTGGTGGCCCGGGGCAGGGCCGCCAGGGCGCTCGACCCCGCCCTCGCACCCGCCGGCGCGACCGGCGAGGGGTCGGGCGAGACGAGTGAGACGGGCGACCCCTCCAGCACCCGTGCCCTGGCGACTGACACGGCCGACGTGGTGGTGCGGTTCTCCGACGCCGCCGCCGTCACCGTGGTGGCGTTGGTAGTGGCGGGCGTGGCCATGGCGTTCACGCAGGTCTCCTCGCTGGGCCAGCTCACCTCCACCCGCTACGGCCAGCTCCTGGTGGTGAAGGCGCTGCTGGTGGTGGTGGTGCTGGCCGTGGCCGCCTACAACCGGTGGCGGCTGCGGCCCTCGCTGGGCTCCGAGCCCACCGCGTGGCGCCGGCTCACCCGCACGGTGGGGGCCGAGGTGCTGGTGCTGCTGGCGGCGGTGGCCGTTACCTCTGCGCTGGTGGTGACGACCCCGGCCCGTACCGCGGGCGACGTGGCCCCGGTGGCCGCCTTCTCGGCGCCGCTGGTGACGGGCGGGAACGTGAACATCACGGTGGTGCCGGCCGACGTGGGCGCCAACGTGGCCCACATCCAGTACTTCGACGACGTGGGCAGGCCCATGGCCGACGTGCGATCGGTATCGGTGGAGGTGGTGCCCGAGGACGGTGGCATCGGGCCCATCACCACCTCGGCCACCAGGGCCGGGCCTGGGCACTTCATAGCCAACGGCATGCAGCTGCCTGGTGCCGGCACCTGGGAGCTCACCTTCGTGGCCCGCATTGGCGACTTCGACCAGGACCGCAGCACGTTTCCCCTCTCGGTCGGATGACCAGGCCCCTCTCGGTCGGATAGACCTGGGCCGCTCGGGCCCTGTCTCCCCGCTCTCGGGCCGCTCGGGGCCCTAGGCCGGGTCGCCCTGGAAGGCGGCTGCCCGCACCCCGCGCCGGTGCAGCTCGTTGAGGAAGCCGAGGGTCTCCACCATGGCCGCCAGGCCGCCGCTACCGGTGGTGCGCAGCTCGCCACGGCCGGCCCACAGCGCCGCCAGGGCCGCCACGGCCCCAGCCGCCACGGCAGGGCGGTCCATCGCCCCCAGCACGGCGACGTCGCGCACACCTGCGCGCTCGCCCCGCACCTCCACCCGCACGGCCCCCGCCCCGCCCTCCGGATGGGTGGGCCAGAGCATGGGCAGCCCGGCGGTGAGCCGGTCGCGGCGGGTGGCCGCCATGCGCGCCGTGACCCGCCTCACGCCGGGGAAGGCCGGCACCAGCAGCAGGGCGTCGGGC
Source organism: uncultured Rhabdothermincola sp. (assembly GCA_964399375.1). GTDB lineage: Bacteria > Actinomycetota > Acidimicrobiia > Acidimicrobiales > Acidimicrobilacustridaceae > CAYNQN01. Next base: position 9,456 of record CAYNQN010000061.1, read on the forward strand.
AGGGCCGCCCGGTAGCAGTCGACGGCTCCGATGGGGTCGGGGAACCAGCACAGCTCGCGGCCCGACCCCGACGGCCGGGGCACCCACGCTCCGTCGCGCCAGTCGAGGGAGCGCTTGCCCAGGGCACGGTGGTGCTGGCGGGCGCACGCCGGTCCGCCGGTGCCGAACTTGGCCACGTGGATCTCGTCGACCCGCTGGAACGTGGCCGAGGCGTGGACCGCCAGCAGGCACGTGAGGCCCGGGCCGAACCCCGCCCCCGCCACCACCGAGCAGCCGGCACTGGCGGCCCGGCTGTTGAGGTCGAGCAGGGCGCGAACGTCGGCCAGGTCGTCGCTGGTGGACACCACCGACTGGCCCCTGGCCAGGGCCTGCTGGGCCGGGGCAACGTGGGTGCCCGGGGGGCCGGCCAGCACCACCACGTCGGCATCCACGGGCGAGTCGGGCTCGCCCTGGTCGATCACGGCGCCCTCGCCCAAAGAGCGCGCCACCGACGCAACGTGATCGGTTCGGGGGTCCCGCAGGATCACCCGGGTGATCCCCTCGGTGGAGAGGAGCTGACGGGCGGCCCTCGCCCCCACCGCTCCCACTCCCAGCACCGCGATCCTCATGAGCGCTCTGGCCTCACGGCTCCACCGGTGCCCGGCACCTCAGGTGAGATCCGGGCCCGAGAGCTCCCGCCAGCCCCCACCCGTCGACGGTGTCCCCTCGGTGGCCCGAAGCCTCAGCACCGCAGCCACCACGCCGGCGATCACCACCGCCGCAAAGGCCTTCCGGATCATCTTCATGTGGGGCTAGCAAGAATCGAACTTGCGACCTCATCCTTATCAGGGATGCGCTCTAACCGACTGAGCTATAGCCCCTCAACGAGCGACCAACGCTAGCAGCG
>CAYNQN010000062.1:0-5786 GCA_964399375.1 uncultured Rhabdothermincola sp.
GCCATGATCCCGTACTCGATGCCGTTGTGGACCATCTTCACGAAGTGGCCCGCCCCGTTCGGTCCGCAGTGCAGGTAGCCCTTCTCCGAGGCCGAGAGGTCGCCCTTGCGGCCCGGGGTGCGGTCGACGTCGCCCACGCCAGGCGCGATGGAAGCGAAGATGGGCTCGAGGTGGGCCACCGGTCCGTCCTCGCCCCCGATCATCAGGCAGTAGCCGCGCTCGAGTCCCCACACGCCCCCGCTGGTGCCGGCGTCGATGTAGTGGATGCCCTTCGGCTGGAGCTTGGCCGCCCGGGCGATGTCGTCGCGGTAGTAGCTGTTGCCGCCGTCCACGATCATGTCGCCCGCCTCGAACTGCTCGGCCAGGGCGTCGGCGGTCTCGCCGGTGAAGGCTGCCGGCACCATCATCCAGGCCGCCCTCGGCGTGGTGAGCTTGGAAGCGAGGTCGGCCAGCGACGAGGCACCGGTGATCTTGTCGCTCTCGGCAGCGAGTGAGGTCACAGCCTCGGCAGCCACGTCGTAGACCACGAGCTCGTGGCCGTCGCGGACCAGCCGCCGGACCATGTTCGCCCCCATCCGGCCCAGACCGATCATGCCAAGCTGCATCTGCACATCTCCTCGTCGTCGTTGACAGCGTGAATCCGCCGCCCATCCTGTCGGATGGAGCGCCTTCGTGCTGCGGGAGGCTGTCCGACGGGTGGACCGCCCGTGGACGGCACTGGCACCGGCGAGCCGGACCTACAGCGACGCAGCTGCGACGAGGCGGTCGATGTCGGCCACGTCGTCGGTGGTGGGCACGAGGACCACCTCGTCGCAACCCGCCTCGGACAGGCGCTCGAGGGCCCTGCGGAGGTTGGCCTCGCCGTGGGCCGTGCAGATGTCGGCCATCGACCCGGCGACATCCGCCCCGAAGATGCCCAGGTAGCGGCGAGCGTAGGCAGCCAGCTGATCGGCAGCTCCCTCGCCGAGGGCGTACCAGAAGGAGGTGACATGGCGTGGCCGCTCGGTCCGGCCGGCGTCGTCCCAGGCCTGCTCGATGGTGCGGAAGGTCGCTGCCGCGTCGTCACCGATCGGATCCAGGAGGAACCCGGTGACCCCGTCGGCCCAGCGGGCGGCGCGAGCGATCGCCTTGGGACCGATCGCCCCGGCGTACACAGGTGGCCCACCCACCTGCATCGGAGGTGGGCCCACGGGGGCAGCACCCTCGAAGGGAGGCTCACCGGCCCAGATGCGGCGCATGGCCGCCACCTGCTCGTCGAGACGAGCGTGACGACCGCCGAAGGGGGCATCGAGGCAGCGAAAGTCCTCCTCGCGCCCGCCCACTCCCACGCCGAGCACCAGGCGACCACCCGAGATCACGTCGAGGGAGGCAGCCATCTTGGCCACCTCCACGGCCGGGTGCATGGGAAGGACCACGACCGTCGACATGATCCGAGCGCGCTCGGTGACTGCCGCGGCCGCGGCCAGGGTCACGAACATCTCCGGGTTGGGGTACGAGATCCGCTCCCCTACGGCCAGCGTGGAGAACGGCCCCTCGTCGATGCGCCTCGACCAATCCAACACCGTGTCGCGTTCGATCCCCGGCACCATCGTCGGCAACGTGAGCCCGATCTCCACTCTCTCCCCCTCCACCAGCCGGCTCCCCCGGCCGACCTGATGCATCGTCACATTACGATGGCCCGATGGCAGGAGACGACCGGAAGTTCGAGACGCTGGGGTATGAGGAACGTGACGGGGTCGCGTGGGTGACGCTCGACCGGCCGGAGGTGCACAACGCCTTCAACGTCACCATGCAGCGCGAGCTGCGGCAGCTCTGGCGGGGCCTGCGCAGCAACGACGACGTGCGGGTGGTGGTGCTCACCGGGGCCGGGGAGAAGGCGTTCTGCACCGGCATCGACCGCACCGAGGCCCTGGGCACCGAGGACGACCGCGACCGGCCGGCCGACGGCGAGACGAAGATGGTGGGCGAGGTCTCGACCCCGTTCCACTTCGACGACGTGGGCGACATCATCGGGCCCAAGAGCAACGACCTGTGGAAGCCGGTGATCGCAGCGGTGAACGGGATGGCCTGCGGGGGTGCCTTCTACCTGCTGGGCGAGGTGGAGTTCATCATCGCCGCCGAGCACGCCACCTTCTTCGACCCCCACGTGACCTACGGGATGACCTCGGCCTTCGAGCCCATCCACATGATGCAGAAGATGCCCTTCGGCGAGATCATGCGCCTGTCGCTGCTGGGCAACCACGAGCGGATGTCGGCCCAGCGAGCCTTCCAGGTGGGTCTCGTGTCCGAGGTGGTGCCCGGCTCCGAGCTGCTGGAGGCCGCCGCCTGGAGCGCGGAGGCCATCGCCTCGGCTCCCCCCCTCGCGGTGCAGGGCACCGTGCGATCCATCTGGACCGGCCTGGAGCACACCCGCTCGCAGGCGCTGGCCATGGGCTACGCGCTCATCGGCCTGGGCACCGACGACGAGTCGCTGCGCCAGGGTCAGGAGACCTTCGCCTCCGGCAAGCGCATCGACTGGAAGCTGCGCTGATCACATCTGCGCTGACTCCACAGGTGTCGCCAGCGCCGCCTTCGGCGATCCGGCTCTCATCTGTGCAGCTGCTCCGCTGCGGCTGCGCAGCTCTAAGAATGAGCTGCACGCTCCACGTCTGACGCGTCGTCCACGGTGACCACCTCGTCGGGCATGGACTCCTCGGCGATGTCCATGTCCTCGGGGGCCTCGCCCTTCCGGTAGCGCTCGTGGACGATGCACAGGAACCGGTGGACCGCACGCACGGCCCTGCGCGTCCTCATGGAAGCGAACGTGTCGAAGGCGTGCTGCGCTCCGTGCAGCTCGCAGTAGAGGACCGGCGCGTCGGACACCTCGGCCAGGTCCTTCACGAACAACCTCGCGTCCTCCACCGGGGCGAGGGTGTCGCGGTCCCCGTGCACGACCATCATGGGCGGGGCATCCGGGCGGATCCTGTCCATGGGTGAAGCCTTGGAGAACTCATCGGGCTCGTCAGCCAGGAAGCGCTTCATCACCAGTGGCTCGAGCACCCACGAGATGAACTCGGGGTCCATGGTGCCCTGGCGGTTGGTGAAGTCGTAGATGCCGTAGAGGGGCACGGCTGCCTGCACCGAGGTGTCGGCGTCCTCGAAGCCCGGCTGGAAGTCGGCCTCGCCCTCCGATAGCGCCATCATGGCCGTGAGGTGCCCGCCGGCCGAGCCCCCCGTCACGGCCACGAAGTCGGGGTCCACGTGGTACTCCTCGGCGTGCTCCCTGATCCACGCGAGCGCCTTCTTGACGTCGACGATGTGGTCGGGCCAGGTGGCTCCGGGGCTCAGCCGGTAGTCGACGTTGAAGGTCACCCACCCCTGCGAGGCCATCAGCTTGAGCAGGGGCCGGGCCTGGTCGCGCTTGAAGCCGAGCAACCAGGCCCCGCCGTGCACCTGCAGCAGCGCAGGCCTGCGAACGCCGGGAGGCGGGGGCCCCGCGGGCATCCTCACGTCGAGGCGCAGGGTGCGCCCGGCCACCCGATAGAACTCCACCCCCTTGATCATCTTGGTCTTCTGGCGCGGCTCGGGCGCCACGGGCTCGGCACCCATGGCCTCCAGGGCCTTGCTGGTGATGCCCGTGGTGGCGAGGCTGGAGAAGACCGTCTTGCCGAGGGCGATCCAGTTCACGAGGCAGATGCCGAGGCCGATCCACCCCGCGAGGCGGTCGAGCGCCCCCGCCCAGACGAACAGGAGCGTCGCCGCCAACTGCCAGGCGATGTGCACCCAGGCCAGCTCGATCGTCAGCCAGGAGGCGAAGAAGCTGGGGATGTAGAGGACCCGGTTGCGCCTGGCCGGGCGAAAGGCGTTGAAGGTGAACAGAGCGCCGGCGACGCTCGCCACCAGGAAGAACCACGAGACCATTGGTCACAGTCTGCCTTAATCGCCCAGGCTGCGAAGACGCAGCGGAGCAGCGCCGACGACGAGAGCCGGATCGCCGAAGGCGGCGCTGCCGACACCTGTGGAGCCAGTGCAGATGTGATGGCCAAACGAGCGTTTGAAGGACCGTTTGCAACGTGTTCTACTAGGCGCATGGCGTATCAGGTGGCAGACATGTTCGAGCACGTCGTGGACGTGATCCCCGACCGCACAGCCCTCATCTGCGGCTCCGACCAGCGCACGTTCGCCGAGCTGGAGGAGCGCTCGAACCGCCTGGCCCACCACCTCGCCGCCCACGGGATAGGCCCCGACGACCACGTGGGCGTCTACGGGCCCAACAGCGTGGAGTGGGTCGAGACGATGATGGCCTGCTTCAAGCTGCGGGCGGTCCCCGTCAACATCAACTACCGCTACGTCACCGACGAGCTGCGCTACCTGTTCGACAACGCCGACCTGAAGGCAGTCGTCTACGAGGAGGAGCTGGGCCCGCGCATCGCCCCCATCGCCGGCTCGCTCCCGCTGCTGGGCCACGCCATCAAGATGGATCGCGGCCTCGGCACCGACCAGGCCGGCCTGGAGCACGTCGACTACGAGGAGGCGCTCGCCTCGGGCTCGCCCGAGCGCGACTTCCCCGAGCGCTCCGCCGACGACGTCGTGATCATCTACACGGGCGGCACCACGGGCATGCCGAAGGGCGTGATGTGGCGCAGCGAGGACATCTTCTTCGCCCTGGCCGGCGGCATCGATCCCTTCACCCGAGAGCCGGTGGCCAGCGAGTGGGTGCAGTCGCAGGCTGCCGCCGCCTCGCCGGGTCAGCTCATCTTCATGAACATCCCGCCGCTCATGCACGGGGCGGCCTTCGTGAGCACCATGATGCAGCTTTTCCAGGGCAACGTGAACGTGCTCATCCGCAAGTTCGACGGCGCCGACGTGTGGCGCCAGATCGACCAGCACCGGGTCAACTCCATCCTCATCGCGGGTGACGCCATCGGCCGGCCCCTCATCGAGGCCCTCGAGAAGATGGAGGCCGACGGCGAGGAGCTCGACCTGTCGTGCGTGCTGAGCCTCAGCTCCAGCGCAGCGGTGTTCTCGCCGGTCGTGAAGGAGCGCTTCCTGGAGCGCTTCCCCAACCTCGTGATCACCGACTCCATCGGGGCCACCGAGAGCGGCTTCAACGGCCTGGTGACCGTGGACAAGGACAACACCGCCATGAAGGGCGGGGGCCCCACCGTGCAGCCCGGGAAGGACACGGTCGTGCTCGACGACGACCTCAAGCCCGTGGAGCCCGGTTCGGGAGTGGTCGGGAAGGTGGCCCGGGGCGGCAACATCCCCATCGGCTACTACAAGGACGAGGCCAAGACGAAGGAGGTCTTCGTCACGGGTGCCGACGGGCGCCGCTACTCGATGCCCGGCGACTTCGCCACGGTGGAGGCCGACGGCTCCATCACGTTGTTGGGCCGGGGCTCGCAGTGCATCAACACCGGTGGCGAGAAGGTCTACCCCGAAGAGGTGGAGCAGGCCCTCAAGGCCCACGCCGACGTGTTCGACGCCGTCGTGATCGGTGTGCCCGACGAGCGGTGGGGCCACCGGGTGGCCGCGATCGTCCAGCCGAGGCAGGGGGCATCCCCTAACCTGGACGACTTGGACGCCCACTGCCGCAGCCACATCGCCGGGTACAAGGTGCCCCGCCAGCTGCACCTGGTGGACGAGATCGCCCGCTCCCCCGCCGGCAAGCCCGACTACCGGTGGGCAAAGGCCATAGCCGAGGGAGCCGGCGCAGAGGTGAGCGCCGGCAGCAGCTGAGCTGCGAGCCCGGCCAGAGATCTATCCACCAGATCTATCCAAACGAGACCAAAGAGACGAACAGACCA
>CAYNQN010000062.1:5886-10164 GCA_964399375.1 uncultured Rhabdothermincola sp.
CCAGAGATCTATCCACCAGATCTATCCAAACGAGACCAAAGAGACGAACAGACCACTAGGGGGTCCAGAAGTGCAGGCCTACGACAAGTTCTACATCGGCGGTGAGTGGGTCGACCCGGCGGGTTCCGGCACGCTCGACGTGATCTCACCGGCAACGGAGGAGCTCGTGGGCCGGGTGCCCGAGTCCACCCCGGCCGACATGGATCGCGCCGTCGCCGCAGCGAGGGAGGCCTTCGACAACGGCCCCTGGCCGCACACGAGCCCCAAGGAGCGGGCCGACATCATCGCCGCCATCTCGGCTTCGATCATGGGCCGGATGGACGAGTTCGCCACCCTCATCACCAACGAGAACGGGGCGCCCTTCACCTTCGCCCAGATGGGCCACGTCTACGCCTCGACGGCGGTGCTCGACTTCTACGCCGGGCTCACCCCCGACTTCCCCTTCGAGGAGCGCCGCACCGGCCTGCTCGGGCCCACCCTGGTACGCCGCACGCCGGTGGGCGTAGCCGCCGGGATCATCCCCTGGAACGTACCCCTGTTCATCACGGTGCTGAAGCTGGGCCCGACCCTGGCAGCCGGCGGGACCATCGTGCTCAAGCCGGCTCCGGAGACCCCACTCGACTCCTACCTGCTGGCCGAGGTGCTGCAGGAGGTGGGCCTGCCGCCGGGCGTCGTGAACATCGTGCCCGCAGGCCGCGAGGTGGGCGAGCACCTGGTGCGCCACCCCGGCATCGACAAGGTGGGCTTCACCGGCAGCACCGCAGCGGGCCGCAAGATCGGCGCCATATGCGGCGAGCAGCTCAAGAGGGTCACCCTCGAGCTGGGCGGCAAGTCGGCCGCCATCCTGCTCGACGACGTGAACCTCGAGGAGGCCTGGGCCAACCTCATCCCCTTCGCCCTCATGAACAACGGCCAGGCCTGCGTCGCCCAGACCAGGATCCTGGCCCCGCGCAGCCGCTACGACGAGGTGCGCGACGCCCTTGCCGACAAGGTGGCCAACTTCAAGGTGGGCGACCCGCTCGACCCGGCGACCGAGTGCGGGCCGCTGGTGGCCGAGCGCCAGCGCGACCGCGTGGAGGGCTACATCGCCAAGGGCCGCGACGAGGGTGCCACCGTGGTGGTGGGCGGCGGCCGCCCGGCCGGCTTCGACAAGGGCTGGTACGTGGAGCCCACGCTGTTCGCCAACGTCGACAACTCCATGACCATCGCCCAGGAGGAGATCTTCGGCCCGGTGCTCTCCCTCATCCCTTACGAAAACGAGGCAGAGGCCATCGCCATCGCCAACGACTCCGACTACGGCCTGTCGGGCTCGGTCTACACGGCCGACACCGACCACGGCATCGAGGTGGCCAAGCAGGTGCGCACCGGTTCCTACGCCGTGAACTGCCTGGGCATGGAGTTCGGCTCGCCCTTCGGTGGGTTCAAGTCTTCCGGCCTGGGCCGCGAGCTCGGACCCGAGGGCCTGGCCGCCTACCTCGAGGACCAGTCGATCCTCCTCCCCGGCGACTACGAGGGATAGCGCTCGCTGGCAGCGAGGGGGGCACGAGGTGCCTCCCTCGCAACGCCACCCCCGAGCAGCGCAGCGCCTATCGTTTGCGTCGTGACCCGCGAGCAGAAAGCCCTTGCTGCATACGGCTCGGTGTTGGTCGTGGGCGTCTTCCTCTTCCTGGTTTGGTCACGCCCGGGCGGGTTGCTCCTGTTCCTCGTCGGGATGGCCGCTGTGACCGCCGTACTGCGGTTGACGCACCCGAGGGGCTCGGTGCTGAGATCTCGCCTGGGCCTTCCTGCGCCGGCTCCCCGGCAGACGGCTGTCACCAGACCCCAGGAGGAGCAGCGGGTGCTGCGCCAGGAGCTCCAGCGCCGCCGCGAGCAGGCCACCGCTCGCACCCTGGGCGAGGATCCTCGATCCCAGCACCCGAACCGCTAGCCGGCCGATCGTCCTCGTCCCCAAGCCCGCGCCACCGAAGGCGCCGCTCGGAGGCGGTCGCTGCGGGCTACTTGCCCTTGTAGTTGGGCTTGCGCTTCTCCGAGAAGGCCAGCGGGCCCTCCATGGCGTCCTCGGTGAGGAAGATGGGCCCACCCACCTCCAGCTCGTAGGCCAGGCCGATCTTCTCGGGCATCTCCCGGGTCATCCGCATCGACTTCAACACGGCCTGCACCGCCAGTGGCCCGTTCTCCGAGATCTGCTCTGCGATCTCCAGGGCCTTGGGCAGGGCCTGGCCGTCGGGCACCACGTGGCCGATGAGGCCCACGTCCTTGGCTTCCGAGGCGGGGATGAACTTGCCGGTGAGCAGCAGCTCGGCCGCCACCGTGTAGGGGATCTGGCGCGAGAGACGAACGGTGGAGCCGCCCAGGGGGAAGAGCCCCCGGCGCACCTCGGCCACGCCGAACTGGGCGCCCTCGCCGGCCACCCGGATGTCGAAGGCCTGAAGGATCTCGGTGCCCCCGGCCACGGCGTAGCCCTCCACCGCGGCGATCATGGGCTTGGCGGGGATGAAGTGGCGCAGCAGGGCCTTCCAGTGCAGGTCCCTGTCGGTGGCGAAGCGCTTGGTGTACTCGTCGTCGGGGTGCCCGGCCGCCATGGCCTTCAGGTCGGCCCCCGAGCAGAAGTTGCCGCCGGCCCCGGTGACCACGGCCACCCGGATGTCGGGGTTGGAGTCGATCTCCTGCCAGGCATCGTGCATGCGCACGAGCATCTCGCTGCTCAGGGCGTTGCGCTTGGCCGGCCGGTTGAGGGTGACGACTGCCGTGTGGCCCTCTCGCTCGAACAGGAGGTGGGGCTCGCTCTGCTCTGTCATGCCGGGAACACTAGAACGTGTTCTAGTTCGCATCCAGAGCTAGCCTCGGCGGCATGGGAGTAGACGTGATCACTCCGGCGCAGGAAGCCTCCTTCGAGATCGCCGGGGAGACGGTGACCATCCCGGTTGAGGTCCGCTCGGCGTCGATGGTGGCGGCCCAGTACCTCGTGCCGGCCGATGCAGCCCAGCGCCTGGTGGATCCCACCGGCCTGAGGGTGGCACGCCAGCTGGGTGGCAAGGCCATGTGCGCCGTCTCGGCCGTGCAGTACACCGACAACGACCTCGGGCCCTACCACGAGCTGGCGGTGGCCTTCGTGGTGGAACCGCACGATGCCCCCCCTGGCACCAAGCCCTCGATGAAGGCCCCCGTGTCGTACATCCACCGCCTCCCGGTGAACCAGAGCTTCACCTGCGAGGTGGGCAAGGGCCTGTGGGGCTTCCCCAAGTGGATATGCGACATCGACTACTCCCGGGCCGGCGGGCGCACCCGCTGCCGGGTGGTGGACGACGGCGAGCTGATCGTGGCCCTGGAGGCCCGCAGCGGGCCCGTCCCCCTGCCGGCCAACGACATGGAGATGACGTCCTACTCGTTCGACCCGGATCCCTCAGGCGATGGGGGCGTGCTGCGCAGGACACGCTGGACCACCCGCAGCGAGGGCATGAGGGCCACGCTGGGCGGCACCACCCTCGAGCTGGGCAGCCGCCACCCCATGGCCGACGAGCTGCGCTCGCTGGGCCTGCCCAAGCGAGCCCTCATGACCACCAGCACCCCGCAGATGACCGCCAGCTTCGGCCCCCCCGAGGTGATCGACCTCTAGCTAGCCGAAGATGCGGAGGCCGATGCCCAGGCTGAAGAGCACGATGATGGTGCTCATGGTCCATCGGAAGTTGGACTTGATCTCCGCTCGCAGCTCTTTAAGCTCCTCCTTGACAGCCTTGACGTCGTCTTTGACGGCCTCGAGGTCGGGATGGCCTGTTGTCGAGGGCCTTCTCGGCCGAGTACGCCACCTGACTGCAGCGGCGTGGAGGGAGCGCGTGCTCCGAGCAGTGTTTCTTAGGGGCCTCACCATATCCTCGCTGACGGGAGGGTGTCAATAGGCCCATGGATTTTCGTAGCAGTCCTTGTCGCGGCTAATGCACCCGGCCCGCCGACCCCGCGCCAAGCCTCGTCACCCAGATCACAAATGCGCGTCTCACGGCCCCGGAACCCATCTCCAGTCCCCCGGCCGGCCTTCGAGGCGCCACTCGCCCAAGGTCTTCTGGCGATGGTGCCAGCGACAAAGCCTCGCCAGGTTCTCGAGCTTGGTGGGGCCGCCTTGGGCGAAGGGAACGATGTGGTCGATCTCGAGGCCCCCTCTGGTGTTGCACCCTGGAACGCAGCAGATCGGATCTCTGTTCTCGAGTGCTGTCCTGACGTGAGCGGGGATGGTTCGCCCTGAGTGAGCCACTGCCTTGATGTCGGCTCCGTCGGTGACGAGGA
>CAYNQN010000063.1:0-9726 GCA_964399375.1 uncultured Rhabdothermincola sp.
TCAGTTCCTCGATGACCTGGTCGAGCTCGCCGAAGCGCGCGTCCCAGAGCTGGTGATACCTCTCGATCCACTCCGCCACTTCCTCGAGACGGCGAGCGCCGATTCGGCAGGTTCGCACGCGACCCACCTTCTCGGTGACGACGAGTCCCGCCTGTTCCAGGACGCCGACGTGCTTCCTCATGCCCGTGAGGGTCATGTGGAACCGGTCGGCGAGGTTCGAGATCGAGGCTTCCTCGCGGCCGAGATGCTCGAGGACACCGCGTCGCGTGGAATCCGACAGCGCCGCAAAGGAGGCATCGAGATCCGGACTCGCATACTGAACCATATGGTTCACTGTACTAGGCGTCGGGGACGGCCTGCAAGCGCCACCGCCTGTCTGCGGTTGCTCGAATCACGGTTGGAGCCATAGTCGTGACCGGAGACGAGGTGGATCCGGTTCTCGCCCGAGTGGTTTCCCTTACGGAACGCCCGAGCGGACTCAAGGTGCATCTCGAGCTGCTCCCAGGCGACCCGGTCGACTATGCCAATGCGCTGGTTCGTTCGCACCTGCTGTCTGCTTGACGTCACCCTCGTCACGAGGTCATCGACATCCCCGAACGCGCAACACCCGGCTCGCCACCGTCCGGAGGCCCTGCCGAGTGGAACGTCGAGGGGCATCGAGACGTAGGTAGTCGATGGCGATCGGCGGCGGGGGGTCTGCGCAGCTTGTACCGTCGGAGCGTGCCGAGGGTTGAGCGACCCGACATGTCGGACTACGGGGTTCCGGCCGATCTCCAGGGAGCGCTGCCGTGGAGTTGGGCGCAGGAGCGCCTGGTCGCCAACAAGAACTACTGGGTGGTCACCGCCTCGGCGACGGGCCGGCCCCACGCCATGCCCGTGTGGGGCGCTTGGCTCCCGGAGACCGATCGCTTCTGGTTCTCGTGCTCGCCCAACGCCCGCAAGGTGCGCAACATCGCCGAGAACCCCCAGTGCGCCGTGACCGTGGACGACACCGTGGAGTGCGTGTCGGTGGAGGGGCGGGCCCGCATCGTCGATCCGGCGCTCGATGCCGCAGCGGTCGACCAGGCGGTGGCCGCCTACGTGACCAAGTACTGGGGCGACCCTGCGGTGCACTCGGAGCAGGAGGCGTTCGTGCGCAGCCACACGATCGTCGAAGTCACGCCCGAGCGTGCGTTCGGGATCATCGAGCGCGACGACGAGTTCGCCCAGCGAGCCACCCGCTGGCGCTGGTGAGCCGGTAGCTCTTTCTCCAAGCGCGGGTTGGTTGACGCCACGCTGCTCGGCGGTTGACTGGTTGGAAAGTGGTCAGGCCTCGGCGGTCGTGGTGGAGGTTGGTACCTCAGCCGGGCTCGTGACCATGCCGTTGTGGATGGCGGCGATGCGGACGGTGATCCTCCAGAGGAGCGCGTAGGAGGCGATCGCGAGGATCGCGGCTGAGGCGCCGATGATGCCGCCGGTCACCGACGACCACCAGGAGGCGATGAGGGCGGCCAAGCCGACGAACTGGCTCAACAGGACGGCGGCCCACCATGACCTGAGCGGTACCGACCGTCGTTCTGAACGAGGGATGGTGGCGGCGACCCCTTGATAGGGCCACCACCACCCCACGATCGGGAGGATGAAGCTGAGCGCAACCAGTATCGGCCGGCGCCTGGCGGGAACGAGCAGTGCCCTGCCTGCCACTGCTGCCAGATAGGCCCAGACCATCTTGAGGAACGTCGCGATCAGGCCGAACGACGACAGTGCCGGCGTCAGCTCCACCCAGAGCGGCGTCGACAGCGAGTCGTTGCCTCCCGCAGCGTCGACCTGGCCGAAAGCGTCGACGAGATCACGGAGCGTGTCCCCGTAGAACCACGGGAGCACGCCGTAGGTCAGCACGCTGATCACGGCGGAGACGATCAGGAACGGTCGCAGCACCTTGGCGACGCGCTCTTCGTTGGCTACCGCCTTCGACGGATCAGCCGGAGACGAGGGTGGGGGTGGGCGCAGCGGCGGCGGTGGGAGCGCCGGGCCTGGTGGCGGTGGAGGCGGTAGGTGCCCATGAGCGGTGCTCTCTTCGAGTGGTGCCCCGGGCCTGGGCACGGTGGAGTCGGTCCACGACGTCCCGTCCCACCAGCGGAGGCGATGAGGCGACGACCAGTCGGGATACCAGCCAGCGGCCGTCGGAGGGGAAGGGGGAGGGAGCTCGGCCACGGCCGAAGACCTTGCCACAGACCGGCTCGCCGGAGCCCAACGGCGGCCATGGGCCCAGGGCCGGGCCGGCTATTGGGCCGGGCGGCTCAGCTGGTGGAGGGCTGAGTTGCCGGTGCCGGCGGGCCCGACCGGCCGAACAGGGCGATGAGGGGTGCGGTGACCATGGCGAGGATGCCGAAGCCGGTGAGGATGGCCTTGATGACCTCACCCTCGTTCGAGCTGCCCGGCGAGGTGTGAGTTCCGTAGAGCGAGATGGCGAGTGCCAGGCCGACGCCACCGAGGCTCACGAGGATGGTGAGCACGGTCCCCGAAGCGGCCCCGGCCTTGCGGGCAGGGACCACCGCCTGCGTGATGACGCTGGTGTACGACCACGACATCCCCAGGCCCAGCCCTGCGACCACGGCAAGCACCAAGTAGGCGACGAGGCTGCCGGAGAGCCCCATTCCCAGCGCACCCAACCCGCCCAGCAGCAGGGCGGTGGTCATCACCAGCCAGGGCGGTACTCGCTCGAGGTGTCCCGACGCTATGGCCGAGATGCCGCACCCCAGTGAGAACGACAGGAATGCAGCGCCGGCAGTGGCGGGGGAGAAGCCCTCGACATCCTGGAGGAGGATCATGGAGAGGAAGATCACGATCGTGGTGCCGATGTTGCCGATAGCGCCTCCAACGCTCATGGCGCTGAACACGCGGATGCGGAAGAGGCGGAGGTCGAGCATCGGGAAGCGCACCCTCATCTCTACGGCCATGAAGACGGCGAGGCCCACCAGTCCCGCGACGATCAGGCCCAGGGTCGACGGCGATGTCCACCCCCACTCCGAGGCAGCGTCGATGCCATAGGTGAAGACGGCGATGGACGCGATGACGAGGACGAGCCCGCCCCAGTCGATCTTGCGAGGCACCGACTCGTCGCGGCTCTCGGCGACGCTGGTGATCGAGATGATGCCGATGGCCAGGCAGAGCGGCACGTTCACCCACAGCACCAGACGCCAGCTGACCAGATCGGTGAGGAGGCCCCCCATGAGGGGGCCGAGCGCCTGGCTGACGGCGCCCACGGCGAACACGAGGCCCACCGCACGCTGAACCCGCCCGGTGGGGAACGCGTTGGTCACCACCGCTAGCGACACCGGGAAGAGGATGGCCCCACCCACGCCCTGGACGATCCGCCAGAAGATCACCAGCTCCGCCGAGGTCGAGGCCCCGCCCAGCAGGGAGGCGATGCCGAACATCGCTGCGCCGATGATGAGCCAGCGCTTGCGGCCGAAGATGTCGGCCAGCCGGCCGCCCACGATCAGGCACGACGCCGTGGCCAGCATGTAGCCGCTGATCACCCATTGGAGATCGGCAGCGGTGGAGTCGAGGTCTGCTGCCATGTCGGGCACGGCTGTCTGCACGGCGAAGAAGTCGAGCTGGACCACGAACACGCCGAGGATCGCGGCCGCCATCGGCCCGACGAGGTGGCCGCCGCCGGCGAAGAGCCGTGACTTGGTTGCGGGTTCGGTGCTCTCCATCCCTGCCTTCCAACGCGACCAGCCGTTGCGGCGAGGCCCAGCGGACCGCTGCGAACCCTACGAGGCGCGGCCCTGCCGCGCCGAACCTCGCACTAGCGCCGGTGGCCGACCAGGTCCCAGGCCTGCGGGCAAAGGCGGTGGAGCGTCCGGTGGCGGCATGGGAGCCCTCCCAGGGACTTGTCACAGGTAATTCAGGTTGATGTCCAAAATTGACCTGGAGTCCCTGTTTGTCAGGATTTTGAAGAAGATAAATCCTGACTCGACATTGAACTCATCATGGATTACTGTGACTGAACAGACAGAACAACGGCTACTTGACGCAGACAACCCGGCAACTGGCCTGGGTGTACCTGTTAGGGGACGGATATGGCCCTGAGCATCGATGACCTGAGATCCTTCCTCCTGGTCGTTCAGGAGCGATCGGTCACCCGAGCCGCCAGGCACATGGGCGTCTCGCAGCAGTCCGTGTCGGAGAGGATCCGCCGGTTGGAGCGCCGCATCGGCGTCCAGCTGTTCTCCCGAGTCCCTCACGGGGTGCAGCCCACCCCCGCCGGCTACCGGATGGTGCCGTACGCGGCGCAGTGCGTGTCGCTCCTCGACGAGGCCCTCGCCGTGATCGACGACGACGACCTGGTGCGGGTGCGGGTCCAACGCTCGGCCGGCCAGGCGGTGATGCCCTACCTCGAGAACCTCGCTGCGGCGTCCCGCATCGAGGTCTCCACCGGTGGCGATGCCGCCGCCCTGCTCGACGCCGTAGCCGAGGGCAGCATCGACGTGGCCGTCGGCGTCTTCGTGGATCCTCACGCCAACGCTGTGCCGGGTTCCTCGGCCGACCCCGGTGGGGAAGTGGGGGAGGGCGCAGGCGCCGAGCCCGCATCCTCGGGCAACGGGAAGAACGGCAAGAGCCCGATACCCACCTTCCAGCCGCACAAGGCGGCCGCCGCCGTGCGCACCGAGCTCCTGTTCAGCGATCCCGTGGTTTGGGTGGTGCCGCCGGAGCACCCGTTGGCTTCCCGCCACACGCCCGTGTCGTTGCTGGAGCTGAACACCGTTCACGGCATCGACGAGAACGAGCCGGTCGACGCCCAGAGCGGTCCCCGGGTGGTGGCTCGCTCGGCCGTGGCACCCGAGCTGGCCGATGGTCGCCTGGTGGAGGTCGCAGTTGACCAGGTCGGTTGGGTGGTGCCCATCTCCATCGCCTTCCGGGCCGCCGATCACGACCGCCCCGCCATCACCACCCTCAAGCGTGCCGTGATCGACGGCCACGCCCTGGCCGCCGCCCGCCAGTCGGGCGCACCGCAGCAACCGTTGCCCGAGGGCTCGCCATGACCGTGCCGGTGAGCCCTGCCCGCTCGGCTTGCGGTCCTGCGTCGTCGGCGACGCCTACCGCCGGCAGACGTCCCTTGCTGTTCCTCGGCCTTCCCTACGTGGGTCGAGACGTCGACGGCCGCGCGAGAGGCCTCGTCAAGGCTGCGGGACGTCACCGGCCGGCGGTCGCCGACCTCGTCGTCCACCGGCCGATCTGAACGAAGAGAACGAGATCAACAAGTCAGTCAGCTAGTCAGCAGAAGCAATCAGGGGGGTTCCATGAGTAAGTCGTTGGTAGGTAGTGCGCGCGGCGCGTCCGCGTCCACACATCTGAAGAGGTGGCGAGCTGCCACGGTCGCGCTGTTGGTGCTGGCCATGGTCGGCTCGCTGCTCGCGTTGGCAGTGCCGCCGCCTTCAGTGGCAGGCGCCCAGGAGCCACCACCCGGCAACGTCACTTCCACCCAGTTCCCCACCGACTGCATGGGTTATGCCCTTGGCGCTTCGCAGGCAGAGGCAAACCAGATGAGCTTCCACACCACGGCTCCTGTTCAAGTGGCTCCAGACGAGGTCTTCACGGTGCGGATCGCGCCACAGGGCTCCGAGTTCCCAGACACCAACCCCAGCCCTCTGGGTCAAGTTCCGGTCCACTTCCTTGAGAACGTCAACTTCATGTACGAGCTGCCGGCCAACGCCTCGCTGGAGTCGGTCAGCATCGTGCCCGGTACGGGCTTCGGCACGCAGGGAACTCCGACGGTCTCGGTCACATCGAGCCCGCCTTCTTTTGCCAGCAGGGCTGTGAGCTCTTACAACCCGGCTCGCATCGTGCTGTTCGTTCCGCGCGTTCCCAAGAACCCACAGCCGCCCAACAACGCCACGCCGTTCCAGCTCCCCGCCATCGATGTCACGTTGCGCGCCACTGGTCCGATCGGATCCAGCGTCTCCTCCAGGGTCCCAGGTGTCGACGAGCCGAACTCGGGATATGTGTTCCAGGCCTCCTCGATTGCGATGGCCCAGGTCTACTGCTGGCCCCAGGGCAACGTGCAGGCGCCTCTGTTGTGGTCCACCACGATCCTGTCGGGGTCCTCGACCTTCGACACGACCACGGCTCTGAGCGTGGACCCCACTGCGGTGCCGGCGGGCAACGAGGTGGCTCTGAGCGCCACGGTGGGCTCCGAAGTGGGCCCGATGGGCGCGGGCGTGGTGCGGTTCAACGACGGCCCGACCGTGCTCGGATTCGCGGACGTGGATGAAGGCGTCGCTTCGTTGAGCGCGGCGTTGCACACGATCGGGAGCCGCACGATCACTGCCACGTACGTGGGCGCACCTGGCTTCGCTAGCTCCACGTCGCCGCCGGTGAACGTCTCGGTCACCAACCCCGCGGCACGCACGAGGGCGCAGGTCTCGGTCACGCCCACTCCGCAGCGGCTGGTGCTGAGTGGTCTCCCCACCGCGACGGTGGCTGTGGCGGTCACCCCGACTGGGATCGACACGGCGGTGCCCTCGGGGATCGTGCGTCTGTACGACAACGACGTGCTGGTCGACTCAGCGACGCTGTCGGCCACGGCCACCGCTTCGTTCACCCTCAACCCGGGCGCGTGGCGTCCGGCGGGCCATCAGTTCCGCGTCGAGTACCTGGGTGACACGGAGTACTTCGCCGTATGGGGTTCGGCTCCGCTTCCGGTCACCGATAGGGATGGTGCGAACTTTGCAGCGCTCGACCAGCCACTTTCGGGGGCGCCGGGCAGCATCGGGCTCAACGCGGCGTCGGGTGGAGTGCCCGGGGGTTCGGTGCTCAACAGCAGCTTCCGCACCGACGAGACCGGCACCCAGACCCTCGACGGCACCCTCGTGTTCGCGTCGGCCACGTACGCGACGCCCTCGGGCTCTGTCACCGGTCAGCTGGCTCAGGTCGGTCCGGCCACAGGCCAGATCGCGCCGGGCGCGGATGGTGCTGCCTCGCTATCGACAGATCTCTTCTTCCAGGTGACCGGCGCGACCGTGGGCGGCAGCGCCGTGCAGTTCGCCTCTACGTGCGCGGTTGGGCCATTCGACGTGGATCTCAGCGGCACCCGCACGGGCACCGCTGGTGCGCTCACCTTGGCGACAGCAGGCTTCTTCGTGCCGCCGGTAGCTCCCGGAGGCTGCGTGACCGCCGAGGGTGTTTCGATGGCCGACATGATCAACGGTCTGCTTGTTGGCGGGTCCACCAATCTGGCGCTTACGCTCACGCCGCCGGCGGCTGGCGCGGCCACTCAGGTCTCGGCGGTGAGCGCCAGCCTGCACTCCAGCTTCTACGGTCAGCCCGTTACGCTCAGCGCCACGGTCTCTCGAGAAGACGGTCTGAACTTCGTCAATGGGTTCGTGGGCACCGTTGAGTTCTGGGCCGCCGGTGCAGTAGTGGCATCGGGTAGTGCCCTCGGTGCGGTCGGTCCAACCAAGACGGCCACCATCTCGTTGCCTGCCGTCCGCGTCGCGGCCTTGCCCCTCGGACAGCTCCAGCTGACGGCCAGGTTCGTACCCTCTGAACCCCAGAAGACGGTCCTCGCCGCGAGTGAGATGGGAGCGCCACTTGCACACCAGGTGTTCGATCCCCTTCCCAAGGTGGAGCCGATACTGACCCTGGAGATCCCCGCCGAGGTGCACGCCGGCCAACCCACCGACTTGGTCGTCACCATCGATCCGGCGCCAAACGCCGGCACTTCCCCGGCTCCGACGTTGGGCACCATACGTGTTTTCGACGATCTTGCCGCTGATCCGAACCGGGCTCAGGTGAGCATCGCAGGCCGGCCCGACATTCAACTCAGTTCCGTCGGAAGCGACGGCAGGTTCACCGTTGCGGTTGGACTCGCCCCGGGTGAGCACTCGTTGCGTGCCGTGTACACACCGTCGATCACCAGCGCGTGGTGGTGGGGCATAACCGATTCCGAAGCTGTGCCGCACCGGGTTGTGGGCGACCTGCTCCCGACTGCCGTGGAGATCACCACCAGCCTCTATGGCAACCAGTACTTCGGTGGCACCACCTCCCTCTACGCCTCTTTCTCGGTAAACCCGGCGCCACGATTTGCCGGAGGGTTGTTCTACTACCAGTTGAACGACGACGAGCCGGATCGGGCGGGAGTGACCCTTGCGAACCTGTTAACGGTCACGTTGGGAAACTCTGAAATCCCGCCCGGGATCAACACGATCAAGGCTTGGTATGACCCTGACTTCTGGTCGACAACCTCAGCCACGGGGAGCCCGGGGGATCTCGGTTGGGCCACGTCGCCGGTGGCGACCTACACCTTCGAGCGGGTCACCCCGGGCACACCGGGACCCATGCAGACGGCCACGGAGCTCCACTCGATCACACCGAGTCCCGTCCCGGTGGGGGTTGCGTGGTCGGAGCTGCGGGCTCAGGTCAACTATCGGTCGGAAGGGTCGGTTGAGTTCAGGGCTCGGAACACGGGGACCGACGAGTTGGTCGTGTTGGGTTCTGCGACCCCGGGTATCACGACGAACAGCACCACTGGTCGTGGTATCGCGCGATTGTTGAACCCCGCCGCGACGGCCTCGTTGCCCGTGGGTGCCTACGAGGTGACCGCTCACTTCACGCCCACGAACTCGACGAACTTCGCTCCGTCGGCGTCTGATCCACTTGTCGTGCAGGTGGTGAATCCATCGGCGAAGGTCACCTCGTCGACTTCGTTGGAGGTGGTGACGCCGAGTCCGTCGGCGCGGCTGGATCCGGTTTCGGTGAAGGCCACCGTGAGCCCCGCCGGAGCGGGTGCGGGCACCGTTCGGTTCTTCTCGGGTGACACCGAGGTTGGCTCAGCGCCGGTGACTCGTGATGTCGCAGAGGCCCCACTCTGGGCTCTGCCCATGGGCTCGCAATCGCTGACGGCACACTTCGAGCCGGCGAACACTGCTCTGGTGAACCCGTCCACGTCGAGCGCTGTGACCCACGTGGTGACCGAGCCTGGGGTGGAGACCTCGACCACCCTTTCGGTATCGCCGGAAGGATCGAGCATCGAAGGCGATGAGGTGACCCTGTCCGCTTCGGTCGATCCGGTCGAGGCTGTGGGTTCTGTTGAGTTCTTCGATGACGACGACCTCATCGGTTCTGCGCCCGTCGTAGACGGTGTCGCTTCGATCGTCGTGGACGACCTCTCGTTGGGTGAGCACGGCTTCACGGCCTCGTTCGTTCCCGCTGATCCCCTCGAGCTCTCGCCTTCGGTCTCCGAACCGGTGACGCACTCGGTGACCGAGGCACCCGTAGGGCCAGTAGAGACCGGCACCACGCTGGCTGTCTCGCCAGAGGGCTCGGCGGTGGTCGGCTCCGACGTGACCCTCACGGCCACCGTCACTCCTTCGGCTGCTGCGGGAACCGTGAGCTTCCTCGACGGTGACACCGTCGTCGCAGGCCCAGTTGCCGTCACCGACGGCTCGGCCGAGGTCGTCGTCGATCAGCTGGGTCTGGGGAACCACAGCCTCGTGGTTGCGTTCGACCCCGACGACCCAGAGGCATACGAGGGCTCGGCTTCTCCGGCCCAGAGCTATGAGATCACAGCTCCTGATCCGGAGAACCCACCGGTGATGACCTGCATGGGAGCCGACGAGGCCTCCATCGGACTGCTGGTGCTGTATCTCGCAGACACCGGTGGCACTGTCACAGTGCCCACTCCTGTCATCTCCACGGTCCCGGCAGAGCTGGACACCGGGAGCTCTGCAGACGTGGCCT
>CAYNQN010000064.1:0-9426 GCA_964399375.1 uncultured Rhabdothermincola sp.
CGCCCCAGGGGGGTCGCAAGCACCCCCACCAGGAGTTCATCCAGATCGACACCACCAACATCCTGTTCATCTGCGGAGGGGCCTTCGCCGGGCTCGACCGCATCATCGAGAACAGGCTGGGGCGCAAGGGCGTGGGCTTCGCCGCCGAGATCCGCTCCAGCGACCAGCAGGACACCAGCGAGCTCTACTCGGCGGTGCTCCCCGAGGACCTCCTCAAGTTCGGGCTCATCCCCGAGTTCATCGGCAGGCTCCCGGTGATCGGGGCCGTCAGCAACCTCGACCGTGAGGCGCTGATCCGGATACTCGTCGAGCCCCGCAACGCGCTCGTCAAGCAGTACCGCAAGTTCTTCGAGCTCGAAGAGGTCGAGCTGGAGCTCACCGACGACGCCCTCGCCGCCATCGCAGACCAGGGCCTGTTGAGGGGCACCGGCGCCCGCGGTCTCCGCGCCATCCTCGAAGAGGTGCTGCTCAACGTCATGTACGAGCTCCCGAGCGAGACCAACGTGGGCAAGGTGGTGGTCGACGCGGAGACGGTGCTGGAGAAGGTGAACCCCACGCTCGTGCCCCGCTCCGAGCGCGCCCAGCGCCCGCGCCGCGCAGCCTCCTAGTCGTTGGACTACTCCGAGGCCATCGCCTACCTCGACAGCCACGTCAACCTGGAGGTCGTGGGCGCGGGCCACACGGCCGGCCTCTCCCTCGAGCCCATGACCAGCCTCCTCGGGCTGCTGGGCGACCCGCAGCGCTCGTACCCCGCCATCCACGTGACGGGGACCAACGGCAAGGGCTCGGTGTGCCGCATCGCCTCGGGGTTGCTGCGCGAGCACGGCCTGAGCGTGGGCACCTACACGAGCCCGCACGTGGCCAGGGTCAACGAGCGCCTGGCCTGGGACCTCGAGCCCATCGCCGACGAGGCCCTGGCCGGGCTGCTGAGCGAGCTGGCGCCCCTGGTGGAGATGTCGGGCCTGCGGCCCTCCTACTTCGAGCTGCTCACGGCGGCGGCGCTCAGCTGGTTCGCCGAGATCGCCGTGGACGTGGCGGTCGTGGAGGTGGGGATGCTGGGCCGGTTCGATGCCACCAACGTCCTGGGCGCGAGCGTGTCGGTGATCACCAACGTGGGCAGCGACCACACCGACAGGGGCCCCGGGTGGAGGCAGGCGGTCACCAGGGAGAAGGCCGGCATCGTGAGGCCCGGATCGGTCTTGGTGGTGGGCGACCCCGAGCTGGGCGAGCCAGGCTCCGAGCCGCGCTCGATCCTCGAAGTCGAACAGCCGGGCGCCATGCTGGTGCGCGGCGAGGACTTCGACGTGGCGCATCCCCGTGACGCCGTGGGCGGCCAGGTCTTCGATCTCCGTGGCGGCGAGTCGTGGCTGGAGGACCTCTTCCTTCCCCTCCACGGCGCCCACCAGCTCGACAACGCCGCCACGGCGATCATGGCCGTGGAGGCCTTCTTCGGGCGGGCGCTCGACGTAGAGGTCGTGCGCGACGGCCTGATGGGCGTCGAGGTCCCGGGCCGCTTCGAGGTGCTCGGCCGCGCACCCCTGGTGGTGGTCGACGGTGCCCACAACGTCAACGGCGCGGCCGCCGCCGCCGGCACCCTGGCCGACAGCTTCGACGTGCCGGGCCGGACGATCTTGGTGGTCGGGTTCCTTGAGGGCCCTGGGCGGGAGTTGGCCGAGATCCTCGACGCCCTCGAAGTGAGCCGCGCCGAGCTGGTCGTGGCGACCGCCCCCGACTCGCCCCGAGCGGTGCCCCCCGAGCAGATAGCGCAGGCCGTGGTGGCTGCCGGTGCACCCGCCGAGGTCGTGGCCGACCCGGCGGCAGCGGTGGAGCGCGCGCTGGCGGTTGCGACGACCGACGACGTCGTGCTCGTTGTGGGATCGCTCTACATCGTGGCCCCTGCGCGCGCAGCGGTGGCGCGCTGGGCGCGCCAGCAGGCCGTCTGAGCGCTCTGGGCACCACCATCGGATTCGTTGGCCGCGCGCAGCGGCTCTAATCTCCCGGCCATGGATCGCACACTTGTCATCTGCAAGCCCGATGCCGTCGAGCGCGGGCTCGTGGGCGAGATCGTCTCGCGACTCGAGCGCCGGGGCCTCCGGATCGTGGGGATGGACCTTCGCCAGGTCGACGAGGCCCTCGCCTCCGCCCACTACGCCGAGCACTCCGAGAAGCCCTTCTTCGGTGAGCTCGTCGCCTTCATCACCCGCTCGCCGTCGGTCCCCCTCGTGGTGGAGGGCCCTCAGGACACCTGGAAGGTGGTCCGCACGATGATGGGCGCCACCAACCCCCGAGACGCCGCCCCGGGCACCATCCGGGGAGACCTCGGCATCGAGCTCACCGAGAACCTCGTCCACGGCTCCGATTCCGCCGAGTCGGCAGAGCGCGAGATCGCCCTCTGGTTCGCAGGCCTCTGAGACCGACGCCGGAGGTGCTGGGCAGGGTGTTCGGCGGGAGCCGGCCGGCAGCGCCAAGCTCGCAGCATCGGGGCTGAGAACCGCTGCTGATTGCGGTCTCGTTACCAGCCGGTAGGATTTGATGATCCTCTCCTTCACGGTGAGGGTTCTCAGGCAACTCGTCCGTCGATCGCCGCGGAAGGCCGATAACCCACATGGCCGCTAGAGCGCTGTCATCGTTGTCCTCAATCGTCGGTCGTGACATGGCCGTCGACCTCGGCACGGCCAACACGCTCATCTACGTGCGCGGGGTCGGCATCGTCCTCGACGAGCCGTCGGTGGTGGCCATCAACGCCAACGACGGTCGCCCCGTGGCGGTGGGCACCGAGGCCAAGCGCATGATCGGGCGCACCCCGGCGCACATCCGCTCCATCCGGCCCCTGAAGGACGGCGTCATCGCCGACTTCGACTACTGCGAGAAGATGCTGCGGTACTTCATCCAGCGCGTCCACACCTCCAGGTGGGCCAAGCCGCGCATGGTCATAGCCGTCCCCTCGGGCATCACCCCCGTGGAGCAGCGCGCCGTGCAAGAGGCGGCCGAGTTCGCCGGGGCGCGCAAGCCCGCCTACATCATCGAGGAGCCCATGGCGGCCGCCATAGGGGCGGGCCTGCCGGTGCAGGAGCCCACCGGGAACATGATCGTCGACATCGGTGGTGGCACCACCGAGGTGGCCGTCATCTCGCTGGGAGGGGTGGTCACCAGCCAGTCGATCCGCGTGGGCGGCGACGAGCTCGACGACTCCATCGTCAACTTCATCAAGAAGGAGTACAGCCTCGCCCTGGGCGAGCGCACGGCCGAGGAGGTCAAGACCACCCTGGGCTCGGCGTGGCCCCTCGAGCAGGAGCTCCACGCCGAGATCCGAGGCCGCGACCTCGTCACGGGGCTCCCGAAGACCATCGTCACCTCCACCGAGGAGATCCGGGAGGCCATCGAGGAGCCGGTGGCGTCGATAGTCGACGCAGTGAAGACCACCCTCGACAAGACCCCGCCCGAGCTCGCCGCCGACATCATGGAGCAGGGCATCGTCCTTGCAGGCGGTGGAGCCCTCCTCAACGGGATCGACGCCCGCCTGGAACACGAGACCGGCATGCCAATCGTCATCGCTCCCAACCCCCTGTTCTCCGTCGCCATCGGATCTGGGCAGTCGCTCGAGGAGTTCGACGCGCTGAAGGGTGTGCTGTTCTCTGCCAACGTGAGCAGTTGAAGGAGCCGCCCCGGTGGCCGTCGTCTCCCGGCGAAGCTCGCGCAGGCGCTTCACGCTGATCCTGCTGGTCCTCACCTCCATCACGCTGGTGACCCTCGACTTCCGCGGGTTCGAGCCCCTGGAGCGGGCGCGCAGCGCCATGCTCTCCGCGCTCGCTCCCGTGGGCGACTTCGCCGCCCGGGTCGTGCGACCCATCGGCGACGCCTGGGACGGCGCGCTCCAGCAGGGCACGCTGGCCGACGAGAACGAGCGCCTGCGCCAGCTGCTGGAGGAGGCGAGGGGAGAGGCGCTGCAGAACCAGATCGCCAGCGAGTCCCTCCAGCAGCTCCTCGCCCAGGCGAACCTGCCGTTCGTGGGCGACATCCCCACTGTCACCGCCCCGGTCGTCTCGGGCGCGGTCTCCAACTTCTCCACGACCACCGAGATCGGCAAGGGCAGCTCGGATGGGATCAAGGCGGGCATGGCCGTCGTTACCGGCCGGGGCCTGGTGGGGAGGGTCAGCACCGTCAGCTCCGACCGCTCCGTGGTGCAGCTGCTCTCGGGTGGGCAGTTCCGCGTGGGCTTCAGCGTGGTCGGCTCTCCGGCGGTGGGCACCGCGAGGGGCACCGGCCAGGGCCGCAACCTGGAGGGCAGGGTGGATGTCGCCAACGTCGTGGTGCCCGGCGAGATCCTCGTGACCGACGGGATATCCGAGCGCAGCGCCTTCCCGCGGGGGCTGCCCATCGGCACCGTCGCCGAGGTTCGCAGCTCACCGGGCGCGCTCCAGCGTGACCTGAGCATCGAGATGTTCGGTGAGGTCTCCGACCTCACCTACCTCACCGTCGTGCTCTGGGAGCCCTCGGAGTGACGATGAGCTACTGGCAGGCAGGTGACCCAGCGGGCGGCCCGGTGGGCAGCTCGGGGAAGGTTCCGAGGTGAGGTCCGAGAGCCTGCAGGTGGTGCTGCGGCTGGCCGTGGTGCTGGCGAGCGCTGCGGTGATCCAGCGAGGCCTGTTCACCGAGGTGCAGTTCGCGGGGGTTTCGGTCGACGCCCTCATGGCGCTGGCCATCGGGGCAGGCATGGCTCTGGGCGCCGACCGCGGAGCGGTGGTGGGCTTCGTCGCCGGGCTCGTCTTCGACCTCATGGTGGTCACGCCGCTGGGCCTCTCGGCGCTCACCTACTGCCTCGTCGCCTACGCAGCCGGGCGCCTGAACGGCCCGACCGTGCGCTCCAGCAGGCTCCTCACAGCGCTGCTGCTAGCGGGCGTGAGCGCGGCGGGGGTGGCGGCCTACGCGCTCCTCGCCGAGGTCATCGGCCACGAGGGTGCCCTCTCCGGCCGCCTGGCGCTGGTAGTCGTGGTCGTGGCGGCCGGCAACATGATCCTCTCCCCGCTCACCACCAGGGCAGCACGCTGGGCCTGGCCGGCCGCAGCAGATCAGCTGCGCGCCCTGCGATGAGCCCCGATCTGCTGGACTCTGAGCGGACATGACCCAGTCTTCCCCCCGCTTTCGCCTGAGCATCCTGGGCATCGTCGCCCTCTGCCTCTTCGGGGCTCTCTTCGCGCGGCTCTGGTACCTGCAGGTGATGGCCGCCCCCGGCTTCCAGGTGAGGGCGGAGGCCACCAGCAAGCGCACGGTGGCCGAGGAGGCACCGAGGGGAAGGATCCTCGATGCCCAGGGCCGGGTGCTGGTGGGGAACCGCACGTCGCTCGTGGTCACCGTGGACCCCCAGGTCTTCCCTGGCTCCACGGGCTCGACCCGCCAGGCCCACGACGACCTGGTGCTCGAGCTGGCCAGCACCCTCACCAGCTTCGGGGCGCCCACGAAGGTCTCGCACATCGAGCGCCGCATGGTCGACGGGCAGTTCGACCCGCTCCAGCCCCGCCCGGTTGCCATCGACGTGCCCGCCGAGGTCGAGCTCTACCTGGCCGAGCGGGCCGACGAGTTCCCGGGCGTGGCGGTGGAGCGCCAGACCCTTCGCACCTATCCCAACGGCCAGCTCGCGTCCCACCTCCTCGGCTACGTGGGACGGATCAACGACACCGAGTTCACCCAGCTCCAGACCGACGCACCCGAGAACCCCAAGCCCTACCAGCTCAGCTCCAGCGTGGGTAAGGGCGGCGTGGAGCGGGCCTTCGAGGCCGAGCTCAGGGGCACCCCGGGGCGCCGCGTGATAGAGGTCGATTCCAACAACAGGCCGGTCCGCACCCTCGAGCACGTGCCACCGCAGCCGGGCAACGACATCCAGATCACCGTGGACATCGACGCCCAGGCGATGGCAGAGACGGCCCTGGCCGAGCAGCTCGAGCGGGTTCGGGGCAACCGCACGCGCGACCGCCTGCACACCATCGCCGCACCTGCCGGGTCGGTGGTGGTGATCGACCCGAACACCGGGGGAGTGGTGGCGATGGCCTCGTACCCCACCTTCGACCCCGAGGAGTTCGTGAACGGGATCAGCCAGGACCGCTACGACCAGCTCACCAAGGGCGCCGAGAGCGAGAACCCGCTCGTCAACCGAGCCATCCAGGGCCTCTACGCCCCGGGCTCCACCTTCAAGCCGTTCACCGCCATCGCCGCCATGCAGGCGGGGATGATCACCGCCGCCGACAGCAAGAACGACGACGGCGTCTACGAGCGCCCGGGCGATGCCCAGGTGTGGCGCAACGCGGGGTCGAAGGCCAACGGCATGGTGAACGTGCGCTCGTCGCTCACGGTCTCGAGTGACTGGTACTACTACTGGCTGGGCGACCGGTTCTGGCTGGAGAGCGACACCTATGGCGATCTTGCCCAGCAGGAGGGCTACGAGCGCTTCGGGTTCGGCGCGCCCACCGGCGTGACCCTCCCGGGGGAGGCGTCGGGCCGGGTGCCCACACCCGATTGGAAGAGGGCGTTCTGGGAGTCGTTCCCCGAGGACGAGCGCCAGTTCGGCGACCCCAACTGGCTCCCCGGCGACAACATGAACATGGCCATCGGGCAGGGCAACATGCTCGTCTCGCCCCTCCAGCTGGCCAACGCCTACGCCACGCTGGCCAACGGCGGGAACGTGATGCAGCCCGAGCTGCTCAAGGCGGTCCTCGTGCCAGGAGGTGATCCGGCCAACCCCGCGGATGTCATCCGGGTGGCCCAGCCAGAGGTGATCGCCCACGTGGATCTACCGCCGGAGATGCTCGATCCCGTGCGCGAGGGACTGCGAGGAGCGGTGGCCTCATCTGGAGGGACCGCATACGGGACCTTCCAGGGCTTCGACCTCGTGGCGTTCCCCATCGCCGGCAAGACGGGCACCGCCGAGGTGGACAACAAGGCAGAGTCGTCGATCTTCGCCTCGTTCGCACCCATCGACGCCCCCCGCTACGCGGTGGTGGCCCTGCTGGAAGAGGCCGGCTTCGGGGCCGACGCCGCTGCCCCGGTGGTGCGGCGGGTATACGAGGTGCTGGCCAACCAGAACCACAGTGCCGCCGCCGACATCGTCCAGGCGGGAACCGAGTGACGCTCCCTACCGGAGTCGTCCGCGGCGGGCTGGGCCGAACCGGGCCCGATCGCAGCCGTGCCGACCTGTCGGCGCCGCTGCGCCACGTCGACGCGCCGTTGCTGGTGTCCACGCTGGCCCTGGCGGCGCTGGGCCTGCTGATGGTCTACAGCGCCACCCGCACCGACCATGGCACCAGCTTCCTGCAGCGCCAGGGCCTCTTCGTGATCGTGGGGGTCGTGATCATGTCGGTGGTCTCCCTGATCGACTACCGGCGGCTGCGCGACTTCGCCTGGTTCTTCTACGGGGCCTCCGTCTTCCTGCTCCTGGCGGTGCTCAGCCCGCTGGGCAGCGAGGTCTACGGGGCCCAGGCCTGGTTCTCCTTCGGCGCCTTCCAGCTCCAGCCCGCTGAGCTGTCGAAGCTGGCTCTCATCTTGCTGATGGGGTCGCTCATCGCCCACTGGGACGGCGAGCTGGACCTGCGCAGGGTGGCCATACTGCTCGGCGTGGCGGGGGTCCCCATGGGCCTCATCCTCATCCAGCCCGACCTCGGCTCCATGCTGGTGCTGGTGGCCATCGTCATCGGGATGCTCCTCGTGGGGGGCCTGCGCGCCCGCTACATCCTGGCCCTCACCCTGGCGGGGTTGGTGCTGGTGTTCGGCGTCTTCAACAGCGACGTGCTCAAGGAGCACCAGCGTGACCGCCTGACCGCCTTCATCGACCCCACCGGCGGGAGCTCGGCGGTCTACAACGTCGACCAGAGCCAGACCGCCATCGCCAACGGCGGCGTGACGGGCGAGGGCCTGTTCGAGGGCCCGCAGACCAGGCTCGGCTTCGTGCCCGAGCAGCAGACCGACTTCATCTTCACGGTGGTGGGCGAGGAGCTGGGCTTCGTCGGGGGCGCCACCGTGCTGGCGCTCTACGGGGTGCTCCTGTGGCGGGTCTGGCGGGCGGCGCAGCTGGCGACCGACCTGCTGGGCACCCTCATCTGCGTGGGCGTGCTCTCGATGCTGGCGTTCCACATCTTCGAGAACATCGGGATGACGCTGGGGATAATGCCTGTCACGGGCATCCCCCTGCCCCTCCTCTCATACGGGGGTTCTTCCACCCTGGCCACGTTCGCCGGCATCGGCCTGGTCCTCAACGTCCACATGCACAGGTTTCGGTGAATTTCGGCCTCACTCGTTCGCTCGCCTTGCTCGCTCTCTTCGGAGGGTTCGGGGTTGAGGGGGCCGGCTCCGGTAGGCTTGTGCGAAATGAAAGATCTCTGGCCTCAGCTGGAACCCCTGCTGGCCAAGGTCCAAAGACCGGCGCGATACATCGGCTTGGAAGATGGCGCCATCCGCCCCCAGCACGGAGCTGGAAAGGCGGCCTGGCTGCTCGTCTATCCCGATACCTACGAGATCGGGTTGCCCAACCAGGGCCTCCAGATCCTCTACGAGATCCTGAACGAACGGCCCGATGCCACCGCCGAGCGGACCTATGCCCCGTGGGTCGACTTGGAGGAGCTGCTGCGCGCCCGCGGGCTGCCCCTCTTCTCGGTCGACACCCACCGACCGGCCACCGACTTCGACGTCATCGCCTTCAACCTCTCCGCCGAGCTGGTCTACACGAACGTCCTGAACTGCATCGACCTGGCCGGAGCTCCCGTGCGGGTCGACCAGCGAGGCCCCGAGCACCCGCTCATAGGCGCCGGGGGCCACTGCACGTACAACCCCGAACCCCTCGCCGACTTCCTCGACTTCGTGGTGCTGGGAGACGGCGAAGAGGTGGTGGGCGAGATCAACGAGGTCGTGTGCGAGTGGAAGCTCGCCGGCACCTCGGGGGCACGTCGCGGCGACGGGAGCCGCCAGGCGGTGCTCCGGTCCCTCGCTCGCATCGAGGGCGTGTACGTCCCGTCGCTCTACGAGGCCCGGTACTCGGGTGACCGGCTCGTCTCGGTCACCCCTCGCTTCGCCGACGTCCCCGAGCGGGTCGAGAAGCGCACCGTGGCCGACCTCGCCGACTGGCCCTACCCCCGCCGCCAGCTCGTGCCGCTCACCGAGGTGGTCCACGACCGGCTCAACGTGGAGGTCTTCAGGGGCTGCACGCGGGGCTGCCGCTTCTGCCAGGCGGGCATGATCACCCGGCCGGTGCGCGAGCGCCCGGCCGAGCAGGTGAAGGCGATGGTGGCCGAGGGCCTCAAGCGCACCGGCTACGACGAGGTCGCCCTCACGTCGCTGTCCACGGCCGACTACTCGGGCATCGAGGACGTCGTGACCTCGGTGGTGGAGGGCACCCTCGGCGGTGACCCCGAGTCCACCCGCACGTCGGTCTCGCTGCCGAGC
>CAYNQN010000064.1:9436-9697 GCA_964399375.1 uncultured Rhabdothermincola sp.
GTCGACGCTTTCACCGTGGGCATCGCCACACAGCTCCAGAAGGGGCGGCGCACCGGCCTCACCTTCGCCCCCGAGGCGGGCTCGTGGCGGCTGCGGCAGGTGATCAACAAGCTCATCCGCGAGGAGGACCTCTACGGGGCGGTGGAGTCGGCCTACTCCCAGGGCTGGCGGCGGATGAAGCTGTACTTCCTCACGGGTCTGCCGACCGAGACCGACGAGGACACGCTGGGGATCGCCGAGCTGGCCCGCAACTGTGTGGCG
>CAYNQN010000065.1:0-9667 GCA_964399375.1 uncultured Rhabdothermincola sp.
TCCCCGACGGCCCCAGGCTGAGCGGGTGGTGCTCGGGGACGACCCCCCTCGACGTTGGCGTGCACACCACCGGCGCGTGCATGGCCTCGGCCAGCGAGAGCACGGCCTCGCCGGCCGACGAGTACCAGGCCCCTCCACCGATCAGGATCACCGGCCGCGCAGCCGCCCCGATGAGGTCGGCCGCCCACGCCAGCTTCGACGGGTCCGGCCAAGCCCTGCTTAGCGGTGCGGTGGCTGCTCCCAGGAACCTCGACCCCGACCCGTGGACCTCCAGGTCTGCGATGGAGACGTCGATGGGCAGGTCCACCTGGGCCACGCCCGGCCTACCCGACACGGCTGCCAGGATCGCCTGGCGCACCACCTCGGGAGCCCTCTCGGGGCGCTCCACCCTGGCCTGGTACTTCACGATCCCGCGCAGTGGAGCCAGGACGTCGAGGGTCTGCCAGTAGCCGCGCTCCATCGCGATGCGCTCTTGCGTGCAGGTGAGCACCAGCATGGGCGTGCCGTCTCGGGCGGCGGCGGCGATGCCGAGGCTGGCAGCCAGGGTGCCAGTGGCCCCGTGGACGATGAGGCACGCCGGCGCCCGCCCCAGCCGGCTGATCGCGTCGACGATGGCCGCACCGACCTGCTCGTGGCGTATCGCCGTGTAGTGGAGGTCGTCGCGCTGGCCGATGGTCGCCACGTAGGGCGCCGTGGTCGAGCCGACCATACCGGCGAACTGCCGGATGCCCGCTGAGCGGATGACGTCGAGGACCGCCTCGTACACCTTCATCCCGCTGCTTCGCCTCCCACCAGGTACCGCACCTCGAAGGTGACGCAACCGGGCTGCGAGATCCAGGGGCCGTGCGGCATCCCGGGGGGCCGGCACGCGTACATCCCGGCGGTGAACACCTGGTCGAGCGTGAGGTCGTGGATCTCGCCGGAGAGTATGTAGACCTCTTCCCAGAAGTCGTGGGTGAGCACCCCGTTGGCACTGGTGTCGGTGCCGGGGTCGAACCGCAGCATCCGCGTGGCCACGGGCGACCCGTCGAGCCTCGCGAGGATCCTCTCGGTCAGCCCCGGGGTGGCCGGCTCCACCGGCGTCCACGGAACGTCCTCCGCCGGGAAGAACTCCAGCTCGGGCTTGGGCATCTGGCGTTGCCTCCTGTCAGTGCTCGGGCTCGAGCCTCAGGTTGATCGACTTCGACTGGGAGTAGCTGAGGAGCTCCTCGAGGCTCTCCTCCTTCCCGATGCCGGAGGCCTTGAAGCCTCCGAAGGGGATGCCCGCGTAGTGGGCGGCGGCGTCGTTGACCCACACGTACCCCACCTGGAGGGCGTGGGCGATGCGGTGCGCCCGCGACACGTCGCGCGTCCATACCGAGCCGGTGAGGCCGTAGGCCACCGAGTTGGCCAGGCGGATCGCCTCGTCCTCGTCGGTCCAGCGCAGCACCGAGAGCACGGGCCCGAACACCTCCTCGTGGGCGATGTCCATGTCGGCCGAGACGCCGTCGAAGATGGTGGGCGCCACGAAGAAGCCGCTCTCGCCGCCGAGTCCCTCGGGCCGGCCTCCGCCGCACACCAGCCGCGCGCCCTGGGCCTTGGCCTTCTCGATGTAGCTGAGGGTCTTGTCGCGCTGGGCGCGGCTGGCCAGCGTGCCCATCTGGGTATCGGGGTCGAGGGGGTCGCCGATGCGTACCGCCCTCGCCTTTCCGGCGGCGGCCTCCACGAGCTCGTCGGCGATGGAGGCGTGCACGAGCAACCTCGACGTGGAGCTGCACGACTGGCTCTGCCAGCCGAGGAAGTTCATGCCCTTCACCACGCCCGCGGCCGCCTCGTCCACGTCGACGTCGGGGCAGACCACGATGGCGTTCTTCCCGCCCAGCTCCAGGCTCACGTCCTTCACGGCAACCTCGGCGGCGTCGCGCTGTATGGCCCTGCCGGTGGCCTCGCTGCCTATGAAGCCGATGCGCTTCACGTCGGGGTGGCGCACCAGCGCACGTGGGGCCTCGGGACCCGAGCCCACGATCACGCTGAGGAGGCCCTCGGGAAGGATCTGGGAGAAGATCTCGCCCATCCGCAGCGCCGAGAGCGGGCTGATGTCGGAGGGCTTGAGCACCACCGCGTTGCCGGCAACCAGCGGCGCCGCGACCTTCTGGGCGGCGAACATGATCGGGTGGTTGAAGGCCACGATCCGCGCCACCACCCCGAAGGGCTCGAAGATCGTGTAGTGCAGGTGCGTGGCGGTGGCGGGGAGCACTCGGCCCTGCAGCTGGAAGGCCAGGTCGGCCATCATCTCCATGCCGTCGGCACCGAAGCCCACGTCGTCGAGCATCAGCGAGTAGGCGTTGCCCACGTCGAGGGCGTCGAGGGCCGCCAGCTCCTCTCGGTTCTCGCGAAGGGCAACCGCCAGCTCCCGCACCACCCTGGCCCGGTCGCGCACGCTCACCGAGCGCCAGCTCTCCACGGCCGCCAGACCCGCCTGCACGGCGTCGTCCACGTCGGCGGCGCCGGCGTCGGGCACCGTGCACAGCACGCCCTCGGTGTAGGGGCTGAGGTTGTCGTAGGTGGCGCCCGAACGGGCGGGGGTCAGCCGGCCACCGATCACCAACCGCCAGTCGCGATCGGCCGCTGTGGCCAGCTCAGGCCGGGATGCCATCTCGGTACCCTTCCAGGTCGTAGGCCCCCAGCGCTGCCTCCACCAGCTTGTTCGCCGGGGCGAAGTCGTAGTTGCGGAACATCCTGGTCTTCACCAGGTGTGGCGCGCCGGCGTAGAACAGCTCGTACTGCTGGTGGCGGCTGGCGAACTCCGAGCCCACCAGGTCCCACACCATCTTCATGAGCTTGACGCGCTCTCGGGCCGGCGTGCCGGGAGACTGCACGTAGCGCTCCAGGTCGGCGGCTATCTCGGGGTTGGCGAAGTCGTCACGGCTCGAGGGCAGCTGTATGAGCCCGCCGCCGCAGAGCTCGCGCACCATCCCCACGATGCGCGGGTACATCTCGATCTGCAGCGTCGAGCAGGCGTGCACCTCGGCCGGTCCCGGCCAAGCGACCCCGTGCTCGTCGATCATGCAATCCTGCTCCTGGGCCAGCACCAGGCCCCGGACAACTGCGACCTGCGCCGCCAGCTCGCCGAGGGTGGTCTGCACCGGTGGGATCTTCAGTGTGCCGTTCATGTCGGCGACAGCGCGGGCGAGCCCCAGGAGCAGCTCGAGCTTCGTCCAGAGGCGGATCTGCGCCTGGTTGTTGCCCAGGACGTGAGCCGATGTGCTCCACCACTGCTCGCGGGCGATCTCGAGGTTCTGGTAGACGAACACGTTCTCCCAGGGGACGAACACGTCGTCGAAGACCACCAGCGAGTCGGACTCGTCGAAGCGGGTGGAGAACGGGTAGTCGAACTCGCTGGTGGCGGCGGCCGCGTAGGAGCGCCTGGAGTGGATCCGCAGCCCGGGCGAGCCCAGCGGGAGGGCGACGCTTATCGCGTAGCGCTCGTCGCCGGGGCCCAGCGGCACGATGTTGCTGAGCAGCAGCCAGTCGGCCACCGCAGTGCCGGTGCCCAGCATCTGCGCGCCGGCGATCACGATGCCGCCGTCGCGCTCCTCCTTCACCCCGGCGTAGAGGTGAGGGTCGGCCTGCTGGTGCGCGGGCTTCGAGCGGTCGATCTGCGGTGGGGCGATGACGTAGGTGACGTACTGGTCCTGGTCGCGCGCCATCTCGTAGAAGCGCACGACGTTCTCGCCGTACTCCTTGCCCGCGCTGGCGAACAGCTCGGCGTTGCCGGCGAAGCCGGCGAGGAACCCGGCCACGTGGTCGGGGCTGCGGCCCAGCAACCCGAACGATGCCTCCGCCGAGCGCTTGAGCCCGATGCGGCGCCGGGTGAGGTCCTCGCTCGACCTCGGGATCATGTACGAGATGTTGGCCGTCGCTCCCGACGGCGCCTCGTAGGTGGTCAGCTCCCGTGCCTCGGGATCGTGGGTGAGGTCGTAGAGCGAGGCGACCGACCGGACCACCCCCCGGAACGCCGGGTGGGTGCTCACGTCGTCCACCCGCTGGCCGTCGAGGTAGACACAACGGCCGTCGCGCACCCCCTCGATGTACTGCGAACCCGTGCGAGTCATACCTCCACCCCCCGAGCCGGAAGACCCCTTCGATGCTGCCCGCCGGCTGTGCGGCGAACCACTGGGCGGGTCTTTTCCACAGGCATGGATAGCCAAGACTTAGAGTAAGTCATATAAGTATGGTACTTAAGTAACTTAGATAGAGTCAAGCTGCTCGTCCGACGGGATCGATGGGAGTGGGCAGTCCCAGCTCGCGCTCCACGGCGGCAGCAGCGACGGCGGCGAGGTCCTCCCGCCACCGCGGGGCCACGAGCTGAACCCCCAGGGGCGAGCCCGCCGAGTCCAAGCCCGCGGGCACGGCCGCCACGGGCAATCCGGTGAGCACGGTGCCGAGGGTGAACCGCAGCGCGTGGAGCATCTCCGCGAACCGCTCGTAGCCCGAGGTGTCCGCCCCCACCTCGAAGGGGGGCTCCGTGGAGACGGGCCCGAGGATCACGTCGACCTCCCGGAAGAGGAGGTCCCACTCGCGCATGTGCTCGGCCCGCGCCGTGAGCAGCGAGAGGTACCCGGCCAGGTCCACGTCGTTCGTGGCCACCGCCATGTTGTCCCACACGCCGTTGATGGCCTCGCTGCACTGATCCCTGATGTCGTCGAACGCGAACCTGACCTTGGCCCACACGATGTCGTTGCGGATGGAGGCGAGGGGCCCCACCGCCGGCACCCGGACCTCGACGATCCGGTGCCCAGCGCCCTCCAGGGCCGCCGCCGCCGCCGTTACGGCCGAGGCCACCTCGGGGTCCACACCGCCGCCGTCGGGATCCACCACCACCGCCACCCGCAGCGAGGTGTCCGGGTTTGGGGCCCTCAGGGGCACCGGCGCGTGCAGGGGCTCGGCCGCAGAGGCACCGGCCATGGCGGCGAGGCCCAGCCAGGCGTCCTCCACGGTGCGAGCGATCGGACCGTCGACCCCCATGAGCTGCGAGTCGAGGGAGGGGTAGGAGTCGTTGACCCTGTAGGGGAGGCGCCCGGCCGTGGGGCGCAGGGCCACCACCCCGCAGCAGGCGGCGGGCTGGCGGAGCGAGCCGCCCAGGTCGTTGCCGTGTGCGATGGGCCCTATGCCGGTGGCGACGGCGGCAGCGCCTCCCCCGGTGGATCCCCCCGGCACCACCGCCGGGTTCCAGGGGTTGACGGTGGGACCGTAGAGGGGCCCGTCGCTCGTCCACCTCATGCTCATCTCCGGCATGTTCGTGCGGCCGATGATCACCGCCCCCGCCTGGCGCAGCCCCGCCACGGCTATGGAGTCCTCCCGCGCCACGTGGTGCAGGCACGTGCAACCGGCGTGCGTCACCGACCCCGCCATGTCGACGTTGGGCTTCACCGTCACGGGCACGCCGAGCAGCTCACCGCCGGTCTCGTCCGGCGCTGCGCCCTCCGACGTGGAGCCCGGCCTGGCGCCCGAAGAGAGGGCGGCGTCGAGCTGGGCGGCCCGCTCCATGGCGGCCTCCGCGTGCACCTCCGGCACGGCGTTGATCGCCGGGTCGACCTGCTCCAGGCGGTCGAGCACCGACGACACCGCCTCTCGCACGGAGACCTCGCGGCTCTTCACGAGCCCGACGAGCTCCGATGCGCCCATGCGCCACAGCTCCGTCATCTGCTCCCAGCTCCCGTCTCCGCGCAGGGCCGAGGCCTCAGCCGGATAGATATCTAAAGTACGGTACTGAGATTAAGAATACAGCCGCTGCGGTCAGGCGCCGTGTGCCTGCGGTGGAGCTGGGAGGTAGCGGTTGTGAGGCATGGCCTCCTCACCGCGGATCACGTGGATGACGGCGTTGATGAGGGCCAGGTGGGTGAAGGCCTGGGGGAAGTTGCCCAGGTGGCGCCCGGTGCGGGGGTCGATCTCCTCGGCGTAGAGGTCGAGGGGGCTGGCCAGCGAGAGCAGGCGCTCGCAGAGCTCACGCGCCTTCAGGTACTCGCCGATCTCCACCAGGGCCGAGACCAGCCAGAACGAGCAGATCGTGAAGGTGCCCTCCTCGCCCGAGAGCCCGTCGTCGGTCTCCTTCACCCGGTACCGCAGCACCAGGCCCTCCGCGGTGAGCTCGTCGGCGATGGCCAGCACGGTGGCCCTTATGCGCGGATCGGTGCCCGGGAGGAAGCCGAACAGGGCCATGAGCAGCACGGAGGCGTCGAGTGCGGTGGTGCCGTAGTGCTGGGTGAACACGCCCCTGTCGTCCAGGCCGTGCTCGCAGATGTCGGCGTGGATCTCGTCGGCGGCGTGCTGCCAGCGCTCGGCCGTGTCCTGCTCCTCGCGGATGCGGGCCAGGCGGGCGCCCCGGTCGGCCGCCACCCAGCACATGACCTTCGACGACGTGAAGTGCTGGGGCTCGCCCCGCACCTCCCACATGCCCCGGTCGGGCTCGCGCCAGTGGGTGAGGGCGGCCTCCACCTGGCGCTTGAGGATGGGCCAGATGCGGTCGTCGAGGCGATCGCTCGACTTGGTGTGCAGGTACACCGAGTCGAGCACCGCGCCCCACAGGTCGTGCTGCTTGTGGTCGTAGGCCGCGTTGCCTATGCGCACGGGCTTGGCCCCGTCGTAGCCCTGGAGGTGATCCAAGATGTGCTCTTCCAGGTCGCGCTCGCCGTCGACCCCGTACATCACCTGCAGCTGGTCGTCGCGCTCGGCCACATCCGCGATGAACCAGAAGAAGTCGTTGGCCTCCCAGTCGAAGCCCAGCGTGTAGAGGGCCCAGAGGGCGAAGGTGGAGTCGCGGATCCAGCTGAAGCGGTAGTCCCAGTTGCGCTCGCCACCGGGCGTCTCCGGCAGCGACGTGGTGGCCGCTGCCACCAGAGCTCCGGTGGGAGCGAACGAGAGGCCCTTGAGGGTGAGGGCGCTGCGCTGAAGGTGGGAACGCCAGGGATGGTCGGGGAAGTCGCCCCGGGCCAGCCAGTGCTGCCAGTGGTGGGCGGTCCACACGAGGCGCTGGTAGGCCTCCTCGAAGGTCTTGGGCGGAGCGTGCTCGCTCCACGACAGGGCGCAGAACCTCGACTCGCCCTCTTTCAGCAGCGTGCGGCCGATGGCCCTGGGCCCCTCGAATCCCACCCTCATGTCTGTGGTGAGGGTGAGCTTGGGCCCTCCCCCACCCTCGGGCGTGACCACTGCCTCGTGGTAGCTCGACGTGGGGTGCCGCCACACGCCGGGCACCCGGCCGTAGTCGAACATGGGGGCGCAGTCGAAGAGCACCTGCACCTCGCCGGTCACGCAGCGCACGGTGCGCAGCAGCACGTGATCGGCGTCGTAGTCGGTGGGGGCGCGGCGGTGGCTGTGCGAGAGCTCGTCCTCGTGGTGCCACGGGCCGATGAGCAGCGTGTCGCGCACCACGATCCAACCGGTCTCGGTGCCCCAGCTGGTCTCGAGCACCATCGTGCCCGGCAGGTACCGGCGCGCCGCGGGCACGGTCACGTCTGCCGGGCCCAACCGGAAGCCGCCGGCTTGGCGATCGAGGATGTCGCCGAACACGCTGGGCGAGTCCATGCGCGGCAGGCACAGCCACTCGATGTTCCCGCTCGGGGCCACCAGCGCCGTGGTCTCGCAGTCCGAGAGGAAGCCGTAGTCGGCGATGGGCGGGAAGGGCGAGTGCCCGAACCTCACGTCCCCGAATGGCGAGCTGGTCATCGCAGCATTCTCGCAGCTACCGGCCCGGATGCGGCGGAGCAGGCGGGGTTGGCCGGGATCGTCCCCTGCATGAAGCCCCTTCGGGTACTCGTCGCCGGCGCCGCCATCTCGATACCTATCCGGTGCCGTCGGCGGGCGAGCGCTGCAGGCCGGCGCGCTCGCCACGGGCCACGAACTTGGTGGCCATCTTGCGGCTGGCCTCGTCGATCATCTCGTCGCCGAACATCACCGCGCCCTTGCCCTCCACCTCGGTGGCGGTGCGGTAGGCGTCGAGGATGTCCCAGGCCCTGTCGAACTGCTCCTGGGTGGGCGAGAACACCTCGTTCACCACGGTCACCTGGTCGGGGTGCAGCGTCCACTTGCCGTCGTAGCCGAGCGTGCGCGCCCGCTGGCAGTACTCGCGCAGGCCCTCGCTGTCGCGGATCTTCAGGTAGGGCCCGTCGATCACTTGCAGGCCGTTGGCCCGCCCGGCCATGAGGATCTTCGAGAGCACGTAGTGGAAGTGGTCGCCCGGGTACTCGGGGATCTGCACGCCCCCCGTTAGCACCGGCATCTCCATGGAGGCTGCGAAGTCGGCCGGGCCGAGCACGATCGTCTCCAGCCGTGGCGATGCTGCGCAGATCTCCTCCACGTTGATGAGCCCGGTGGTGGTCTCTATCTGGGCCTCTATGCCCACATGGCCCACGGGCAGCCCCGCCTCCAGCTCCACCTGGCGCAGGAGCATGTCGGCCGCCACCACCTGGTGGGCGTTCTCCACCTTCGGCAGCATGATCTCGTCGATCCGCTCACCGGCCCCGGCCACCACCTCTTGGATGTCGCGCACGGTCCAGGGGGTCGACCAGTCGTTCACCCGCACGCACACCACGGTGTCGCCCCAGTCGCCGTTGCGGATGGCCTCGGCCACGGTCGCCCGGGCGCCCACCTTCTCCTTGGGGGCCACCGAGTCCTCCAGGTCCAAGAAGACCATGTCGACGGGCAGTCCCTGGGCCTTCTCGATGAAGCGGGCGTTCGAGCCGGGCACCGCGTGGCAGGAGCGGCGGGGGAGGTATCGGGTTCGTTCGGACATGGGCCGGAATCTAGCCAGGGCTCCCGGGCGTGGCCTCATACGTGGCGATCGGCCCGGCCTATCCTCTCGGCGTGACTGCCGACCTGCTCGCCCAGGGCACCCTCCCCAGGGCGTGGGCCAGGCGATGGGCGCTGGAGCCCGACCACCCCACCGTCTTCACCGAAGGCAGCGGCTGGTGGACGGCGCGCGACCTCGACATCGCCAGCCGACGCGCCGCCGCCACCCTGCGCTCGATGGGGGTGAAGCCCGGCGACCGCGTGGTGATGAGCGCGGAGGCCTCGAAGGCCCTGGTGGCCGCGCACGTGGGCGTGCTGCGGCTGGGCGCCGTGGTGGTGCCCATGAACACCGCCTATCGCGAGCGCGAGGTGGGCCACGTGGTGGGCGACTGCGAGCCCACGGCCGCCGTGGTGGACGACGCCGAGCGGGCATCGTGGATCATCGCCGCCACCACGGGGGTGGAGGTGACAACACCCGAGATGATGGCCATGCCCGGAGCCGGGCAGGGCGCCGGCTACGACCTCGACGAGATCGACGCCGGCCTGCTCGACGCCGCCGAGGGGGCCGACCCCGCCATCATCGGCTACACGTCGGGCACCACCGGCAAGCCCAAGGGGGCCGTGCTCTCGCACGCCAACCTGCTGGCGAGCCTCGAGGGCCTGCGCCAGGCGTGGCGCTGGGAGCCGACCGACCGCCTGGTGCTGTCGCTGCCGCTCTTCCACCTGCACGGCCTGAACGTGGGGGTGAACGGCACCTTGCTGGCAGGGGGCTCGATGGTGCTCATGGCTCGCTTCGACGCTGAGGCCATGCTGCGGGCGATAGGTGAGAGCGGCTGCACCCTCCTGTTCGGCGTGCCCACCATGTGGTCGCGCCTCGTGCGCTCGCCCCTCGCCGGCGAGC
>CAYNQN010000066.1:0-9594 GCA_964399375.1 uncultured Rhabdothermincola sp.
GCACCCGTACCCGTGGATGGTGCGCGAGCTGCAGTCGGTGGTCGGCCAGGAGGCCCGGGCGCAGTGCGAGGCGCTGCTTGGGGGCCCGCCCGACGTGGTCACGGCGTGCGTGGGCGGTGGTTCCAACGCGATCGGCATCTTCTCGGGCTTCGTCGACACCGACGCCGAGCTGGTGGGCGTGGAGCCCGCCGGGGGAGCGGCGATCACCACGGGCTCGCCGGGCGTGGTCCACGGCTCCAAGTCGTTCCTGAAGCAGGACGAGTTCGGCCAGGTGCTGGAGGCCGAGTCGATCTCCGCCGGTCTCGACTACCCGGGCGTGGGGCCCGAGCACTCCCACCTCGCTTCGATCGGCAGGGCTCGCTACGAGACGGTCACCGACGCGGAGGTGGTGGAGGCGTTCTCGCGGCTGTCGCGCACCGAGGGCATCATCCCCGCCCTCGAGCCGGCGCACGCCCTGGCCTGGGTGCTGCGGGCACACGAGGAGCTGGCGGGCAAGGTCGTGCTGCTCAACATGTCGGGCAGGGGCGACAAGGACGTGGACCAGATGATGGGGATCATGGGGTGACGGACCGGTCGTCAGGCTCCCCGCCTTCCCTGGAAGCCGCCCTCCGGGCGCGGCGCGCCGAGGGCCGCAAGCTCCTGGTCCCGTACCTCACGGGCGGCCTGGGGCCCGATTGGCTCGACACGGTGCGGGCGGCGGCGGATGCTGGCTCGGACGGCGTGGAGATCGGAATCCCCTTCAGCGACCCGGTGATGGACGGCCCGGTGATCCAGCGCGCCAGCGAGATGGCCCTGGAGGGCGGGGCCACGCCCACGTCGATCCTCGACGAGCTGGCGGGCCTCGACGCGGGGATTCCGCTGGCGGTCATGACGTACTACAACATCTGCTTCCACGCCGGCCACGAGCGCTTCGCCGCCTCCCTTGCAGCGGCAGGGGTGAGCGGTGCGATCCTCCCCGACCTCCCCCTGGAGGAGGTGGGCCCCTGGGCCGATGCCGCCGACGCCGCGGGCGTCGAGACGGTGATGCTCGCCGCGCCCACAGCGCCCGACGACAGGCTCCCTGCCATATGCGAGCGCTCCCGGGGCTTCGTCTACGCGGTGGGGCTGCTGGGCGTCACCGGTGAGCGCGCCGAGCTGGCCGCGAGCGCCACGGTCATCGCCAAGCGCCTCAAGGACGTCACCGACAAGCCGGTGCTCATCGGCGTCGGGGTCTCCGACGCCGCCCAGGCCGTCGAGGCCTGCACGGTGGCCGACGGCGTGGTCATCGGCTCCGCCGTGATGCGGCGCCTCCTCGACGGCGAGGGACCGGCCGGGGTCCACACCTTCCTCTCCGGCGTCCGGGCGGCCCTGGACGGAGCATGACCACCTTCTACGAGCGGGTGGGCGGCCAGCCCTGGTTCGACGAGCTGGTGGAGCGCTTCTACGAGGGGGTGCAGGCCGACCCCGTGCTGCGGCCCATGTACCCCGAGGATCTCACCGACGCGAAGCGCCACCTGGCGCTCTTCCTCGGTCAGTACTGGGGCGGCCCCGGCACCTACAGCGAGGAGCGCGGCCACCCCCGCCTGCGCATGCGCCACGTGCCCTTCGTGATCGGCCAGCCCGAGCGCGACGCCTGGATGCGGCACATGTCGGCGGCCGTCGAGTCGGCGAAGGCCTCCGGCACCCTCTCGGCAGAGGACGAGGAGGCCCTGCTCGACTACCTCTCGAACGCGGCCACCTTCATGATCAACGACACGGCCCCCGGCGGCCAGAACCGCATACCGGTCCGCCCCGAGAAGCCTCGTCCGAGCTAGCGGCCAACTTCGCCGGCATCGGTGCCCGGCCGAGCGCCTCCGTGAGGTGCATCTCGTCGACTCTTCGGTCGACAATCACCTTGAAATACGAATATGACATATTAGAAGTTCAAGGGTCGAGAAGCCGGAGCGCTCTCGGGGACCGTCATCGAGGTTCGAGCATCACCAGGGGGATCTCACGGGTGGTCTTCGACTGGTAGCCGGCGTAGCCCTTGTAGGTGGAGGTCACCTGCGGCCAGAGCCGCGCTCGCTCGTCGGCGGTGGCCACACGTGCTCGCATGGGGCGTTTGGGCTTGCCGGCGAAGGCCACCTCGACGTCGGGGTTGGCCTCGAGGTTGAGGAACCAGGCGGGGTGGCGGTCGTCTCCGCCCCGTGACGCGACGA
Organism: uncultured Rhabdothermincola sp.; assembly: GCA_964399375.1. Taxonomy (GTDB): domain Bacteria; phylum Actinomycetota; class Acidimicrobiia; order Acidimicrobiales; family Acidimicrobilacustridaceae; genus CAYNQN01. The sequence goes on from CAYNQN010000066.1 coordinate 2,178, forward strand.
TCACGACGGCGTCGCCCTCCTGCACCGGAGAGGTGAGCATCACCGAGTGCAGCTTCCCGCTCCTGCGGCCCGTTGTGGTCAGCTCCAGCGCCGGCATCCGGAGGTCCCAACCGATCCTCCCTCCGCTGACTTTGATGAGAGCGCGGTGGACCTTGTTCATGGCCTTCAACCCCAGGTCCGACGGCACCTCACCAACACTAGAGAGCTGTCCTGGCGTTCGCTGGCGCAAGGCCGGTCTCCGCGATGCCAGAGCGCCCACCGGTGCCCGTAGGGGTCTGCGATCTCATGCCCTGATCGCGCTCCAGACAAGCTCGGCCAACTGGGAGCCGGCCTGGGAAGGGTTGAGAGACGACCGCCCGCTCAGTCGGAGGCGGGCCAGCTCGAGGCACGGCCCGAGGATCATCGATGCGTACAGCTCGGGAGCGAGGGATCGGATCTCGCTTGTCCGGACGTGGCGATCGAGCCAGCTGCCGAGCCGCACGGCGACCGCCTTGTTCGCCGAGGCGAGCTGTCATCGCACTCGATCCCAAGCCCGAGCAGCTCAACCACAACGGCACGGTCAACGCCGCCATCCTGTTCGGCCTGGCCGAGGTGGCCGGCGCCGGCGCGGTGGTGGCGGGCGTCCTGGAGCTGGCCGCATCCTCTTACACAGTGGTTCGCCGGGGCACGATCGACTACCTCGGGCCCGCCAGAGGACAGGTCGTAGCCACCGGCACCGTCCAAGGCTCCGACCCAGCTCTGATCCGCGCCGCCCTCGAATCCGACGGGAGCATCGAAGTCGATGCCCACGTCGAGGTCACCGATGCCAGCGATCGCTCGGTTGCCAGCAGCACCATGACCGTGGTCCTCCGCCCCCGCAGGAGCGAGGGCCGCGTCTTGCGCCCGCGCTACGTTGGGCGGATGCTCGAACCAGGCGACAAGGCGCCGGCCATCAACCTGTTGAACCAGGACGGCGAGAAGGTGAAGCTTTCGGACTTCAAGGGCCGCAAGGTGCTCGTCTACTTCTATCCGAAGGCCGACACTCCGGGGTGCACGACCCAGTCGTGCGGGTTGCGGGACATCCTGGGCGAGGTGGGCGACACGGCGATCGTGGGCATCAGCCCCGACGAACCGGCCAAGCAGAAGCGCTTCGACGAGAAGTACGGCCTGGGGTTCCCGTTGCTCGCCGACACCGAGCACAAGGTCGCCGAGGCCTACGGCGTGTGGGCCGAGAAGAGCATGTACGGCCGCAAGTACATGGGCATCGTCCGCTCCGCCTTCCTCGTAGACGCCCAGGGCAAGATCGCCAACGCCTGGTACAAGGTGAGCCCCAAGGACACGCCCACCAACCTGCTCGGCGCTCTCGCAGCGTGATGGCCGGGCCCGCAGGCGGGGGAGAGGCCGCGCTCCCTGCGCCCATCGACGTGCTGCCGCACCGCCCGCCGTTCCTGCTGCTCGACGAGGTCAGCTTCCTGGAGCCGGGCAAGGGAGCCAGGGGCCTGTGGCGGCTCACCGGCGACGAGGACTTCTTCGGGGGTCACTTCCCCGGTAGGCCCACACTCCCGGGCGTGCTGATGGTGGAGTCGATCGCCCAGCTGGGCGCCTACGCGGTGCTGGCCGGCGGGACGCACGAGGGCAAGATCCCCCTGTTCGGTGGGGTCGACAACGTCCGCTTCCGTCGCCAGGTGCTACCCGGTGAGGTGCTCGACCTGGAGATGGAGCTGGGGCGCCTCTCGGCCCGGGCGGGCAAGGGCCACGGCCGCGCCTCGGTCGACGGCGAGACCGCCTGCGAGGCCGACTTCCTCTTCGTCTTCGGCTGACCGCCGACGCTGCACAGCTGCAAAGCGGAGCCGCTGCGAGGGTTACGTGGCTGGGCCGAAGACCAGGCAGCCGTTGTGGCCGCCGAAGCCGAAGCTGTTCGACAGCGTCGGGCCCGGTTCCCACGGGCGGGGCTCGCCGTGCACGATGTCGATGGGCGGCAGCTCGGGGTCGGGCTGCTCGTAGCCCCACGTGGGCGGGATGAGCCCTCGCAACATCGAGAGCACCACCGCCACGCCCTCCAGCGCGCCGGCCCCGCCGAGCGAGTGCCCGGTGATCCCCTTGATGGAGGTGACCGGGGGCCCGGGGAGGCCGAAGACCTTGGCGATGGCCTGGGCCTCGGCGGCCTCGTTGGCCGGGGTGGACGTGCCATGGGCGTTGACCTGGGCGATGTCGCCCGGCTCCACCCCCGCGTCCTCCAGGGCCAGCTCTATGCAGGCGATGGCGCCGGTGCCGCCCGGCGAGGGTGAGGTGATGTGGTGGGCGTCGGCGGTGGAGGCCGACCCCAGCACCTCGGCCAGGATGGTGGCGCCCCGCTCCTTGGCGGCCTCCCACTCCTCCAGGACGAGTACCGCACCGCCCTCGGCCAGCACGAACCCGTCGCGCCGGACGTCGAAGGGCCGTGACTCTCCCGATGTGGACATGGCCGTCATGTTGGTGAAGCCGGCGATGCCGGTGGGCGTCATCGCCGCCTCGCTGCTACCGGCGATGACGGAGTCGCAGCGGCCCATGGCGATGAGCCGGGCGCCGTTGCCGATCGACTGGGTGCCTGCCGCGCAGGCGGTGCATGTGTTCTCGCACACGCCCTGCCACCCGAAGCGCATCGACACCTCGGCGGCCGCCCGGTTGGCCATCATCATGGGCACGAGGAAGGGCGTGACACGCCGCGGCCCCTTCTCGTGCTCGACGACGACCTGGTCCTCGATGGTGATCAGGCCGCCGACGCCGGTGCCGATCCAGACCCCGCGCCGCAGCGGCTCACCGGCGGGCTCGCCGCTCTGGGCCAGGGCCTCGATGGTGGAGGCGACTGCGAACTGGGTGAAGCGGTCGGTGCGCCGGGCCTCCTTCGGGTTGTCGAAGTAGGCCTCGGGCGAGAAGTCGGGCACCCTCCGCTCGCCCTCCGGTGGGTCGCCCAGCAACCCTTCCCAGAAGGCGTCGACGCCGATCCCGCACGGAGCCACGACTCCCAGCCCGGTCACCGCCACCCGGCGCCGCTCCGGGTAGGGAAGGGGCTTGGGCATCAGATCTTGGACTTGACGAGATCGAGCGCTTGCCCGACTCGCTCGATGCCGTCGAGCTCCGACTCGTCAACGCTGATGTCGAACTCTTCCTCGAGTGCCATCACGAACTCGACCAGGTCGAGGCTGTCGGCGTCGAGGTCGTCGGAGAAGCTGGCCTCGAGGGTCACAGCGCCCTCTTCCACGGCCAGCACCTCGACGGCGCACTTCTTGAACCTGATGAAGATCTCTTCGCTCATCGGTGCATGCTCCCATGCTCTGGGGTGGGTTGGGAAAATCTACCGGCCCGGCCGGGGGAACCACCACGCCACCATTGCCCAGGTCACCAAAGGGTTGGGTCGGGAGAATCTACCGCCCCGGCGGGAGCGGTCACCACGCTCCCATGCCCAGGCCGCCGTCTATGGGAACGACGGCCCCGGTGATGTAGCCGGCTTCCTCGGAGGCCAGGAAGCGAACCAGCGAGGCGACCTCTTCGGGAGTCCCCAGCCTTCCCAGTGGGACCGACTGGCTCATCTCGGCTTGTCGCTCCTCGCCCAGCTTGGCGAGCATGTCGGTGACGATCGGGCCGGGCGTCACCACGTTGACCGTGACGTTGCGCGAGGCGAGCTCCCGGGCGAGGGAGCGGGCCAGGCCCACGAGCCCTGCCTTGGCGGCGGCGTAGTTGGCCTGGCCGGCCTGGCCGATGGTGGCGACCACCGAGCCCATGAAGATGATGCGGCCGAACCTCGCCCTCACCATGCGCTGGGCGGCGCGCCGGGCCACCCGCAGGCCCCCTACGAGGTTGGTGTCGAGGACGCGCTGGACGTCCTCGTCCTTCATGCGCAGGACCAGCCCGTCGGCGGTGACGCCGGCGTTGGACACCAGGATCTCCACGGGCCCCAGCTCGGCCTCCACCTTGTCGAACGCGGCGTCGACCTGTGCGGTGTCGGTCACGTCGCACGGGACGCACAGGAGCCCTCCCGCGCTTGGAGGAGGATCGGTGCGGTAGGTGATGGCCACCCGGTACCCGTCGGTCTCGAACGCCCTGGCGATCGAGAGCCCGATGCCCCTGTTGGCTCCCGTCACCAGCACCACGCGGTTGTCGGGTGGGTCGGGCACCACGGCCAGGGCTGCAGAGCTCATGCGGACTGGCCTCCGGGGGTGCGGCGCCTCGGCGGTTGGGTGCTCGCAGGCTCGGCCGTCGCGGCGGTCACGACTCGGCGCTCCAGCGCATCACGGCGCTCGCCCAGCTCATGCCGGCACCGAAGCCCACGAGCAGCACTATGTCGCCGGGGGAGAGGCGCCCTGCGTCGGCGGCGGTGGCCAGTGCTATCGGCACCGATCCAGCCGAGGTGTTGCCGGTGGACTGCAGCACCGTGGCGGTGCGCTCCATCGGGATACCGAGACGCTGGTTGGCCGCTTCGATGATCCGGATGTTGGCTTGGTGCGGCACCACCAGGGCCACGTCGTCGGGCGAGACCCCCGCCCTTTCGAGGGCTCGGTTGGCGCTGTCGACCGTTGCCCGAACGGCCTTGCGGAACACCTCCCGGCCGTCCATCTTCAAGTAACCGCCGATGTTCGCGTAGAGGAGCCCGACGCTGGAGCCATCGGCTCCCATGTCCCAGCCGAGCAGGTCTCCAGGGCCGTCGGTGGCCTCCAGCACCGTGGCACCCGCTCCGTCGGCGAAGAGGATGGCCGTGCTGCGATCGGTCTGGTCGGTGAGGCGGCTGAGCGTGTCGGATCCCACCAGGAGGATCCGCTCGGCGCCGATGGCCAGGAGCCCGTTGGCGTAGATGAGCCCGTACACGAAGCCCGAGCAAGCCGCGTTCAGGTCGCTGGCACTGCCCGATATGCCCAAGCCGTCCTGGACGATCGAGGCAGTCGCAGGAAGGTGGAAGTCGGGAGAGCTCGTGCAGAGCAGCACGTGGTCGATGTCGCTGCCAGACAGGCCGGCGCTGGCAAGTGCGGCGGCCCCTGCCTCCAACGCCAGCGACCCGGTGGTGCCTCCCACCCGGCGCTCCTTGATGCCCGTGCGCTCGGTGATCCAGTCGTCCGAGGTGTCGAGGCGAGCCTCGAGGTCGGCGTTGGTGACGACCTCGGGGGGGAGCGCGAGCCCCCAACCTGTGATCCGTGCGCCGGCCATCAGTCGGTGCGGAGCCAAGCCACGGGCTGGCTCACCGCCACTCGCTCGCCTTCCATAGCCAGCACTCCCATGATCGTGCCCGAGAACGGGGAACGGACCTGCTCTGAACCCACCTGGCCTACCACGTCGCCAGGCTCCAGACGGGTTCCGTTGCCCACGCCCTGCGCCGGGGAGAAGACTCCCGCGGCAGGGCTCACGACCATGCGCTCGGTGGCGAAGAGGTGCTCGCCCTCGTGGACGCCCGCTCCTCGGGCGATCGGGCCCTCGGCCAGGGCGGCGAGCAGCTTGTCGAGATCGTCCGGGGAGCTGACGGAAAGGTTTCGTGCATCGTCGAGCGTGCGCTTGGCGGTACCTGTGAGGATCGCCCCGGGCCCGATCTCCACGAAGGTCGTGAAGCCGTCGTCGGCCAGTTGGTGCAGGATCCGCCGCCACTGCACGGGGCTGGTGAGCTGGGTGGCGAGCAGGTCGGCCCACTCGGTGCCCGATCGGTGGGCGGCGGCATCGACGTTGGCGTACACGGCGAGGTCGGGGTCGCGCAGCTCGGTGGCGTCGATCGCCTTGGTGAGCTGCTCCAGGGCCGGGCGCATGTAGGGCGTGTGGAACGCACCGCTCACCTGGATGGGCAGCACCTTCTTGGCGCCTCGCTCCTTGGCCAGGGCGGCCGCCGCCTCCACGCCTGCCGAGCTGCCGGCAACCACGACCTGCCCCGGGGCGTTGAAGTTGGCCACCCAGACGTCGCCGTCGGCGTCGTCGCAGAGGCTCACGACGTCGTCGTCGCCGAGGCCGAGCACGGCGGCCATGGTCCCCGGGTGCTCGATGCCGGCGAGGCGCATCGCCTCACCCCTCTCGTCCACCAGCCGGACGCCTTCGTCGAAGGCGATGGCTCCCGAGGCCACCAGGGCCGAGTACTCGCCGAGGCTGTGGCCGGCCACGGCGGCCGGCTCCACGCCGAGTCGCTCCACGGCGTCGAGCACCACGAGGCTCGTGACCATGGTGGCAAGCTGGGCGTTGCGAGTCGCCCTCAGCTCTTCGGCGTCGGCCTCCAGCAGGAGCTGGGCCACGTCGCGCCCCAGGGCCGACGATGCCTCGCCGACCACCTCCCAGGAGGGATGGCCCACCCACGCCTGGCCCATCTGCGGCTTCTGTGACCCCTGCCCGGGGAACATGAAGACGATCATCTACGTCCTTCGGCACTGCCTGAGGTTCGGTCGAGAGGTCGTTTGAACCTTACGGCCTCACCGGGGATCCGGTCTACGTGATCTCGCCCGTGCCCGGCCTCCGTGGCCTTGAACGGCCGGCTTCGCCGACCTCGTCACCCGCCAGCTCAATGTTCTTGCCTGGCCTCCGTGGCCTTGAGCGGCCTCAGCGGAGCGGAAGTATTGCGGCCCAGCCGTGCGAGCAGGCTTGCGAGCACTGCGTGATCCCACCTGTGCCTGGCCTCCGTGGCCTTGAGCGGCCTCAGCGGAGCGGAAGTATTGCGGCCCAGCCGTGCGAGCAGGCTTGCGAGCACGGCCGCGCCCAGCTCGTGCGGCGGGTGGGATTTGAACCCACATGCCCCGAAGAGCAGCAGGGTTTGAGCCTGCCCTGTATACCGGTTCCAGCACCGCCGCAATGACCTCTAAAGCTATCCCTACACTTGGGTCGATGGCCCGATCCTCGCTGGAACGGCGGCTCGCGAGTGGTTCGGGCAAGCTCAAGGCGCTGCGCGAGGAGATCGCCGTGGCCGACGAGCAGCTCGCACACTTCGCCGACGAGGCCGATGACGCCCGCATCCGGGCGCTCGTATCCGAGACGCCCCTGGCAGAGCGCGAGCACCGGGAGGCCCAGCGCCATGCCGAGGCGATGGCTGCCCACCGGGCCGGGCTGGTGGCGGAGGTGGCCCGCCTGGAGAAGCTGCAGGACGAGCTGCTCGACGAGCTCATGGGCCGCCAGCGCCGCCTCTGAGGCCATCCCCGAGGCCACCGGCTCGCCACGCCGATCAGAGCCGGTACGATGCGCCCCGTCCTGCTCGCGCGCATCAAGAGGAAGTGCACCGGTGCCGACACGCGTCGTGATCGCCGAAGATGAGGCCATCATCCGCCTCGATCTCAAGGAGACCCTCGAAGAGGAGGGCTACGAGATAGTGGGTGAGACCGGCCGCGGCGACGAGGCGGTGCAGCTGGTCAAGGACCACGAGCCCGACGTCGCCATCCTCGACATCAAGATGCCCGGCGCTCTCCTGCGATCTCTCGGGCGGCGGAGAGCCCGTCGAGGCCCGGCA
>CAYNQN010000067.1:0-9006 GCA_964399375.1 uncultured Rhabdothermincola sp.
TACGCCAGGTTCTTCAGCAAGGCCCTGGTGGACCTGGGCGTGGCGCCGCCGGAGGTGAGCGAGCCCTTCGCCAGGCTCTTCACCCAGGGCATGATCCGCCTCGACGGCGACAAGATGTCGAAGTCGAAGGGGAACCTGGTCGCCCCCGAGGAGATCCTCGACGCGCAGGGGGCCGACGCCCTTCGCCTGGCCCACCTCTTCGTGGGACCTCCCCAGGACGACGTCGACTGGGAGGGCGTGACCCTCGACGGGACGGCCCGGTTCCTGCACCGCGTGTGGAGGCTCGCGACCGGGCAGGTGCAGGGCTCGGAGGGCCACGAGCGCGAGCTCACCCCGGCCGACGACGAGGTCGACAGGGCCACGCATCGCCTCATCGCCAAGGTCACCGACGACTACGAGCGCTGGTCGTACAACACGGCGGTGGCGGCGCTCATGGAGCACACCAACCTCGTGTACCGCTACGTGCAGTCGCCCGAGGGCGCCCGGGCGGCCACCCTCTCCGACTCCGTCGACGCGCTGCTCCTCCTGCTGGCGCCCATGGCCCCGCACATCACCGCCGAGCTGTGGGCCCGCCGCCACATCACCGATGGAGACACGGAGAGCGGGGAGCCCAACGCCCGAGCGGCGGGGAGCGGGGAGCCCAACGCCCGAGCGGCGGAGAGCGGGGAACATATCCACGAACAGGCCTGGCCGGTGGCCGACCAGTCGAAGCTGAGCGTGGAGTCGGTCACGATGGTCGTGCAGGTCAACGGGAAGGTGCGGGACAAGATCGAGGTCCCCGCCGACACCGACGCCGCCCAGGCCGAGGAGCTGGCCCTCGCCTCGGGGAAGGTCCAGGCGTTCCTCGACGGCGCGACGCCCAGGAAGGTAATAGCGAAGCCCCCGAAGCTCGTGAGCCTCGTGGTGTGAGCGACGACCGTCCGGATCACAGCGCCCTGGGCCCCCGTGTGGTCGAATGGCACATGCCCGCCGTTGCGGAAGCTGCTGTGCTGCATGCCGATCTGGTGGAGCGACTGCAAGCCGCCAGCCGCTTCGGCGGACACGTGGTGTTCGTCTCGGGCGACGAGCAGACCAAGGTCACCTGGGAGCAGCTCCACGCCGAGGCCAGGTCTGTAGCCGCCGAGCTGGCGTCCAGCGGCATCGGCCCGGGCAGCCACGTGGCCGTGCTGGCGCCCACCTCGAGGGCGCTGGTCACCGTCATCCAGGCGGTCTGGCTGGCCGGGGCGACCCTGGTGGTCCTACCCCTCCCCATGAGGCTCGCCTCGGTGGAGGAGCTGGTTCGCCAGGTCCGGGCCAGGGTTCGCGCCGCCGACACGGCGCTGCTCGTGGTCGACCCCGAGCTGGCCCCCTACATGACGCCCGAGCCCGGCGACCCACCCATAGTGCGCCTCGACGAACTGGAGGAGGCGGCCCGCCGGGTCGATCCCTCGGGCTACGTGGCGCCACCCCCCGACCTGGAGCGACTTGCCATCCTCCAGTTCACCAGCGGCTCCACTGCCGAGCCCAAGGGCGTGATGCTCCCCGAGCACGTGCTGCTGGCGAACCTCGACGCCATATGCGCCGCCGGCCAGATCCGTGACGACGAGGTGTTCGTGTCGTGGCTGCCGCTCTACCACGACATGGGCCTCGTGGGGATGCTCTCGGTGCCCATGACCACCGGCCGCAACCTCGTGCTGGGTGCGCCGCAGGACTTCCTGGGGTCCCCTGGGCGCTGGATGCGCTGGATCTCGGAGCACCGGGGGACCGCCACGGCAGGGCCCAACTTCTCGTGGGTGCTGGCCACGCGGGCCCTGCGTCGGGAGGCTCAGCTCGACCTGTCGTCGTTGCGCATCGCCCTCAACGGCGCCGAGCCGGTGGACCCCAGGGCGGTCCGAGCGTTCATAGAAGCCGCCGAGCCCCACGGCCTCGACCCCCGAGCGGTCTTCCCGGCCTTCGGCATGGCCGAGGTGGGCATCGGGTGCACCTTCCCCGAGCCCCTGGAGGGCCTGCGGGTGGACCTGGTCGACCGTGGGGAGCTGGAGACCGGCGGCCGTGCCCGGCCGGTGGGCCCCGAGCACCCCTCGGCCAGGGAGCTGGTGCGCCTGGGGCGGGCCGTCCCGGGGCTGGAGTTGAGGATCGTGAGCACCGACGGCGACCCGAGGCCCGAGCGCCACGTGGGCGAGGTGGAGGTGCGGGGCACCTCGGTGACCCCCGGCTACTACCGCAACCCCTCGGCGACGTCGGCCACCTTCAGGGGCGAGTGGCTCCGCACGGGCGACCTCGGCTACCTCACGGAGACGGGCGAGCTGGTGCTGTGCGGGCGCATCAAGGACCTCATCATCGTGGGCGGCCGCAACGTGTACCCGCAGGACATAGAGCAGGCGGTGGGCGAGGTCGACGGCGTCCGTGCCGGAAACGTGGTGGCCTTCGGGATAGAGAGCGCGAAGGGCAAGGAGCAGGTGGTGGTGGTGGCCGAGGTGCGCGCCGAGGTAGCCGACGACCTGGAGCTGGTCCGCAAGCACGCCCGGGAGCGGGCGCTGGAGGCCACCGGTCTCCCGCCCCACGACGTGGTGCTCGTGTCGCCGGGGACCCTGCCCAAGACCTCCAGCGGGAAGCTCCAGCGCAGCCTCTGCCGCACGCGTTACCTCAACGGCGAGCTATCGCCGCTGGGCTAGCTGCTGGCTCAGGTCTCCTGCTCGCGCAGGAAGCGCTCCAGCTCGGCTGCCAGCTCGTCGCCCGAGGGGATGCCCTCGCGCTCGGCGGCCTCGAGGGCGTCGACGTGCGCCTCCAGCTGGTGGATCATCTCCACGTGCTCGTGGCTGTTGCTCACGAGCGAGTCGAGGCGGGTCAGCGTGCTCTGGGCCTCGCCGACGAGGCTGCCGCGGTCGAACGTGAGCCCCACGATGTTCTCCAGGCCCTCCACCAGCGCCAGCGCCCCGGCGGGGAAGGGCATGGCTGCGGCGTAGTGGGGGACCTGGGCCCACAGGCCCACCGCCGGTAGGCCCACCTCTCCGGCCCGGTGCTCTATGGCGGCGTGCACGCCCGCGGGCACCTCCACCATCCCGTGGACGTGGCCAACCAGGTCGGCGAGGTCGCGGGAGGTGGCCGTGGCCACCAGGCGGGTGGGCCTGGTGTGGGGGACAGGAGCGGGGTAGGCGCCCAGCCCGGCCACCATGCGGCACCCGAACTCGAGGGCGATGTCGACCACCGATCGGGAGAAGGCTCCCCAGAGGTGGTCGGGCTCGGCTCCCACGAGAAACAGGGCGTCGTTGCCGTCGTCGTCGGTGACGGCCTGCAGCTCGATGCTGGGCCAGCTCAGGCCGGTGTTGATCCCGTCCTCCAGGTGGAGGGTGGGACGGCGAGCCCGATGGTCGAGCAGGACGTCTGCGTCGAATGTGGCCACCGTCTCGGCGTCTTCCTCGGCGTGGATGGTGCTCAACGCCTGGGCAGCCGCCAGTCCGGCGTCGATCCACCCGTCGAGGGCCAGCACGAGCACAGGGGAGTCGAGCTCCGGTCGTTCGATCAGCTCGAAGAGATCCATGGTCAGGCCACGGTACCGAAAGACGTGGCACCTCACGCGAACGCCCCCTGGCCGAGGGGCCCGCCGTGCCATATGGTGGCCGGCGCGCCCCCGGCGCCCCGGCCCAGAGCCCTCCGCACCGCAGCCCTCTGCACGGCAATGCGTGCGCCACGAGCCCCTGGCTCCCTCACTGTTGGTCTCTTCTTCGCCCGCGGGCAGATGGGAGGGCGGCCATGGCCACCGATGCGCGTGAAGCCGCGGACGGGAGCCCTGCTGCACCGATGTTCGGAGCTGCAACCGGCGGCGGGCTCAGCCAGCCCCAGGAGGGTTGGGAGGCGGGTCCGGGTGGTGCCGACCCCGACGAGGCACCCTCGCGGCGGCAGCTGGCGCTGGATCACCTCCGCCAGGCGGCTCTCGACAGTGGCGACGGCTCCACGTCGTCGAGGTTGTGGTCGGCCCTGGTGGGCTCGCTCGACGGGCGCTCACGGCTGGTGGTCGGCGCCGTGGCGGCTGCGGTGATAGCGGCGGTGCTGGGGGTGGCGGTGTGGTGGGCCCGGCCCTCCGGTGGCCCGGCTATCGGCGGCCCCGGGGGAGGTGCCGAGGCGGGGGCACCGATGGCCCAGTCGCTGGCGACCATCCCCATGGCTTCGCCCAGCACCACGGCAGCACCCGACGTCGTGGTGCACGTGGCGGGCGCGGTGGCCAACCCCGGCGTCTACCGGATGGACCCAAGGGCCAGGGTCGGGGACCTGGTGGACGCGGCCGGCGGGCTGGCGGGTGACGCCGACGGCGATCGCCTCAACCTGGCTGCCGCGCTGGTGGACGGCTCCCGTGTGTACGTGCCCCGGAGGGGTGAGGCGTCGGTGCCCCCGCTGGCGGGCACCGATATGGGGGCCGACCAGGCGGGATCGAGCCAGCCAGGAGCGGCTGGAGCCAACGGCGTGGGTGGCGCCGGCGCGCAGGTGGACATCAACAAGGCGTCCGCAGAGGCCCTCGAGGGGCTCCCTGGCATCGGACCGGCTACGGCCAACGCCATCATCGAGCACCGTGAGCGAAGGGGACCCTTCCGCTCTGTCGAGGATCTGCTCGACGTGTCGGGCATCGGGCCAGCCAAGCTCGACCAGCTCCGCTCATTGGTGCGCGTGTGAAGGCGATCGCGTTCGCAGCCTGCGTGGCGGCCGGCGCATGGCTCTCCCTGCCCGTTCCGCTGGTGGTCGTGCTGGCTGTGGCGCTCGCCGCACTGGCCCTTCGCCGGCCCTCGGCCTGGGCCGTCGCCACTGCGCTGGCTGCCTCGATGCTCGGCTCGTGGGCGCACGCAGGCCTCGTCGCCCCGGAGAGGGGCGCCATCGAGGGCGAGGTGATGCTGGTCTCCGACCCCGATTCGGCCTTCGGGGCGGTCCAGGTGGACGTGAGGGAGGCGGGTGGCCGCCGCTGCCAGGCCGTGGCACGTGGAGCGCAGGGGAGAGCGCTCGCCGAGCTCCTGGCGGGGGAGACCGCTTGGATCAGGGCGAGGGTGGAACCCCTCCACCTGCCCCACCTGGAGGTGCGCCACATCGCCTGCCGCCTCCGCGTTGAGGAGGTGGGAGGCACCTCGCCTGGTTCGCCGCCATACCGGGCGGCGAACACCCTCAGGCGCACCCTCGTGGCAGGGGCCGGCGTGCTGCCTCCCGAGCTGCGAGCCCTCTACACCGGCTTCCTCCTGGGCGACTCGCGCGGCCAGGCCCCCGAGGTGGTCGACGACTTCCGGGCGTCGGGCCTCACGCACCTGCTGGTGGTGTCGGGCCAGAACGTGGCCTTCGTCCTGCTCTGCGCCAGCTCCCTCCTGGTGCGCCTGCCTCCCTGGTGGCGGTTCGCCACCGTCGTGGCGCTCCTGGGGTTCTTCGCCCTGCTGACCCGCTTCGAGCCGTCGGTCATGCGTGCCACGGCCATGGCGGGGCTGGCGGCCCTCGTGTTCGCGCAGGGTCGGCGCTCGTCGGGCGTGCACCTCCTGGCGGGAGCGGTGGTGGTGCTCGTGCTGGTGGACCCGTTCCTGGTGCGCTCGGTGGGCTTCGGGCTGTCGGTCGGGGCGTCTGCGGGGATCCTCCTGCTGGCGCGACCCCTCGCCGCCGCCCTCCCAGGGCCCCGGTGGTTGGCCGACCCTCTGGGCGTGGTGCTCTCGGCGCAGGTAGGCGTGGCGCCGCTGCTCATCCCCGTGTTCGGTGGCCTGCCTGTGGCCAGCCTGCCGGCCAACCTCCTCGCGGGCCCGCTGAGCGGCTTCGTGATGGTGTGGGGTCTCACCGTGGGCCTCGTGGCGGGCCTCGCCACCTCCCTCGGGGGCTGGGCGGGCGAGGCGGTCGCCGCCGTGATGATGGCCCCTGCCCGGCTCGCCCTTCAATGGATCGCCGGCGTGGCCGAGCGCACGGCCGGCCTCGGCCTCGGTGAGCTGGGCATGGGGCTGTGGGTCCCCATCGTGCTCGCAGGGGCTGGCGCGGTGCTCGCGTCCCGAAGGGGTCGAAGGGCGATAGCGGGAGCGTGCCTGGTGGCCGCCCTGATGCTGTCCGCCACGCCGCGGCTCACGGCGACGTCCCCAGGGCTCGGCCGCCACCAGATCCCCGGGCTCGGCGAGATCACGGTTGCAGCGGGACCAGGCGGCGAGCCCACGAGCGTGCTGATGCTCGACCCGAGGGCCTCGCCGGCGATGATCCTGGAGAGGGCCCGCGAGAACCACGTCGGCCACCTCGATCTGGTCGTGAGCAGCTCGGGTAGCTCGGCGGCCGCCTCCAGGTTGCGGGCGCTGCGGCACCGCGTGGAGGTGGTCGCGGTGTGGGCGCCGAGAGGCCACCACGTCAGCGGGGCCGTCACGCCGGCACGAGGCGAGCTGTCGTACCGCGGGCTGACCCTGGACGTGGTGGAGGTGGATCCCAGGCTCGACGTGGAGGTCGCCGCAGGTGGGGGCCAGGCCGCCGAGCCGGCTTCGGGGGAGGGCGGGAGCGCCGTGTAGCGTCGGCGCGCGTGCAGCTCCGCCTGGGTGAACGCAGCTACGACATCACCCACCGCGCGCTGGTGATGGGAATCCTCAACCGCACGCCCGACTCCTTCTTCGACAAGGGCGAGTACTTCGGCTTCGACGACTTCCTCCGCAAGGCCGACCAGCTGGTGGCCGACGGTGCCGACCTGCTCGACGTGGGCGGGGTGAAGGCTGGGCCCGGCGACGAGGTCTCCGAGCCCGAGGAGCTGGATCGCGTCGTGCCCGCGGTGGAGGCGCTGCGAGCCCGCTTCGACCTGCCTCTCTCGGTCGACACCTGGCGCGCCTCGGTGGCCCGGGCAGCCTTTCAGGCCGGGGCGTGCGTGGGCAACGACATCAGCGGGTTCGCCGATCCCGACTACCTCCCCGAGTGCGCCCGTGTGGGGGCCACCGTGGTGGCCACCCACATACGGCTGCGCCCACGGGTGGCCGACCCAGATCCCCGCTACGACGACGTCGTGGCCACGGTGAGGGGCTTCCTGGCCGATCGGGCCCGCCAGGCGCTGGATGCGGGCGTGGCAGCCGATCGCATCGTCGTGGACGCCGGGTTGGACCTGGGCAAGACCGAGGCGCAGTCGGCGGAGCTGCTGCGGGCCTCCGGACAGCTGGTGGCCCTGGGCTACCCCGTGCTGCTGAGCGCCTCCAACAAGAGGTTCCTCTGGAGCCTGTTGGGCGTGGAGCGCGACGCGGCGGCCGACGGCACCACGGCCGCCCACGCCCTGGGTGTCACCCTGGGGTGCAGGGTGCTGCGAGCGCACGACGTGCGAGCCGCCCGCCGGGTGTCCGACGTCCTCGCCGCCGTCATGGAGGCCGCGTGACGGCCTCACCCACACCTCTTGGCACACGATCGCGCTGTTTCCGGCGCGATCGTGTGCCAACGTCGATCGTGGGGGAGTGGGGCGGGTGAGCGCGCAGGGCGGCAGCGTCCCCGCACCGGTGTACCTGGTGCGCGGCGACGACGAGACCGTGCTGGGGGAGGCCGTCCGCTCGCTGGTCACCGAGCTGGTGGGCGACGCCGACAGGGCCCTGGTGGTGGAGGAGCTGGACACCGGCCGCTACGGGCGCGGGGATGGGTACGACTCGGCTCCGGTGGTGGAGGCGTGCCAGACCCTTCCCTTCCTCACCGATCGCCGGGTGGTGGTGGCCAGGCAGGCCGGGACGCTCGCAGGCAAGGACACCCTGGCGCCGCTGCTGGCATACCTGGCCGACCCCGCCCCCACCACGAGCCTGGTGATCGCCTGGGAGCGCGACGCCCAGCCTGGATCGCGCCTGGCACCGGTGCCCAAGGCCCTCACCCAGGCGATCGAGTCGGCCGGGGGCCAAGTGGTCGACGCCAGCGTGGGTGGCCGCCCTCGCGACAGGGCCAACTGGATCGACGGCCAGCTGCGCGAGTCGGGCCTGGCCCTCGACCAGGGGGCCCGCCAGCTCCTGGTCGACCGACTCGGGGGCGACGTCGCCCGGCTCAGCTCGGTGCTGGCTGCTATCGAGTCGACCTTCGGAGCGGGGGCGCGCCTGGGCGCCGACGACATAGAGCCCTACGTGGGCGAGGCCGGCGACGTGGCACCTTGGGATCTCACCGACGCCATCGACCGCGGCGACCTACCGCAGGCGCTGGAGCAGCTGCACCGCATGATGAGCGCCGGAGGCAGGCACGCCCTCCAGGTGATGGGGGTGCTCAACAACCACTACGGCCGCATGCTCCGCCTAGACGGCGCCGAGGTGCCCTCCGAGAAGGCGGCGGCCGACCTGCTGGGGATCAAGGGCAGCACGTTCCCGGCTCGCAAGGCGCTCGACCAGGCCCGCCGGCTGGGCTCGGACCGCCTGGCGGAGATGGTGGGCCTGCTGGCCGAGGCCGACCTCGACCTGCGGGGTGCCAAGGCGTGGCCCGACGAGCTGGTGATGGAGGTGCTGGTGGCCAGGTTGGCCAACCGGAGCGCCCGCCGCAGTGCCGGCGGGCGGAAGAAGGCGAGCTAGGAGGAGGAAGCGGCGGAGCTGAGGCGCTTGGCCAGGCGGGCTTTTCGCCTGGCGGCACCGTTGCGGTGGATGACGCCCTTCGAGGCGGCCCTGTCGATGCGGCTCATCGCCAACCGTGCCAGCTCGGCTGCGTCCTCGGCGCCCTCGTCGGCAGCTGCGATCGCGTTGCGCACGCGTGTCCTCAGCTCGGAGCGCACGGCCTTGTTGCGCTCTTGGCGAACGATGTTCTGCCTGTTCCGCTTGATCTGGCTCTTGATGTTGGCCACGTGTAGGTCCTGTGCTCCGGGCTCGTGAAGGCGAGTGACGAAGGATAGCGGGCCGAACGGGGCTCATGCCATCTCTGGCTAGGCTCGGCAGCCCATGACCAGGCTCGATCGCTACCGGTGCCTGTCGATCATCGCCCACATCGACCACGGCAAGTCCACCCTCGCCGACAGGATGCTGGAGCTGTGCGGTGCCGTGGACCCCAGGGAGATGCGGGCCCAGTACCTCGACACGATGGACCTCGAGCGTGAGCGCGGCATCACCA
>CAYNQN010000068.1:0-1721 GCA_964399375.1 uncultured Rhabdothermincola sp.
AGATGACGCAGGGGGTGGGGTCGTTGGGGGGAGTGTCACCGGTGTCACTGGCGTCACCCGGGGGGGTCGGAGTGAGCCCAGAAGGGGTGTCACTCCTGTCACTGGTGTCACTCTGAGGTTCTGGCGGTGACACGGGTGACGGCGGTGACAGGGGTTTAGGGGGTAGGTGATACCTGCCGTTCACTCCGACGAGCTGCCCGTCGCCATCCATCCGGCGCACCGTCTGCTTGACGTTGGCGCTGCCTAGGCCCGTTACCTCGGTGATCTCTGCGGGCGTCATGGGCTCAGCGCCGTCGAGCGCCTTCAGAATGGCTCGGCGGGTCTCACCAACGTCGTGGAGCATGGCGGGCTCATCGAGCAGTACCCAAGCTCCGCAGCGAGCGTCGAAGTCGAAGGCCATCTCCCGTTCCTCGACATCACGGCCTGTGACCTTGACGATGGCTGCGCCTGACTGCCTAGATCGTCTTGCAACGAGGATCGCATCGGCAGCGCCCGAGAGCCCGAAGGTCCCTGACACCTCGTCTACGAAGTCCTCTCCGGTGGCCTTCCGTGTGTGATGCACCACGAGCACGCACACGTTGCGCTCATGGGCCAGGTCAACGAAGGGCTTCAGCGCGAGGTAGTCGGACGTGTAGAGAGAGTCCCGGGAGCCCTGTGGGCTTCGGACACGCTGAAGCACATCCACGACCACGAGTCGAGCTTCAGGGTGGTGATCTAGCCAGTCGGCCACTTGCTCGATGTCGGTCCACTCTGTCTGGAGCGTCAGGCGTGCTGGCCCAGGGCTTCCGCCTAGGAGCTTGCGGAGCCGATCTTGAAGCCGGCGGCCGGTGTCTTCGAGGGCCAGGTAGAGCACGTCGCCCTCGTCGACTTCAATCTTGCCGAAGGCACGACCACCGCTGGCGATCGCCACTCCGAGCCCGAGGGCCATCCAGCTCTTGCCGAACTTCGGAGCACCGGCCAAGACGTTCACGCCTTCAGCGAGCACGCCTTCGACTGCCCACTTCATCGGTGGGAACTCTGTGGCTAGAAGTTGGTCTGCGGTCCAGGTGCTCATCACGCTGCCTGCGCTTCGAGCTCGACCATGGCGGACAGGTCAGCGAGGCAACGGTCGATCTCGTCGGCGATTGCGCGGTGCGCAGCTGCAACGCGAGCCCACGGTGTGCCGTCGGCACCTTGGCCGTGAAGATCCACGATGCGGCGCTGGTGGAACGCCTTGATGGTCGCCTCGCCGAGCTGGTGGATGAGCTGCGGCGGAAGCTCGGGGGAGCTATCCTCGGTCCCAGGAAGTCGCCGCCCAAGCGATTCTGTCTGCCGCCCTAGGTCCTCGCTGGCCTGGGGCGGTGGCGCGTACGGCGGCATCAGGCTGCCTCTTGCTGAAGGTCCAGCCAGGCATCACAAGCGGCCAGGTTGAAGCGGCGGGCTCGACCGATCTTCACCGAGGGCAACCCGCGGCTGAGCATCGCGTAGATGTGCGGGCGACTGACCTGCCAGTACTCTGCGAGGCCAACGGCATCCGTAAAAGCTGGATCGGGCATCAGGAGACTCCTTGGTCTTCATCTGACGCTCGGGCTGGTCCCCTCAGGTCAGCCGCAAGGCGGGACCCGTGGGGGATTCATCCAGTTCTCGGAACCACTGCAGTCAACTCGACCCCAGCGGACATCACCTTACCGTGAGCGACGTGTAATTACAAGCGTGGTATCCTTCGTAGGCATGGACGTAGG
>CAYNQN010000068.1:1731-2440 GCA_964399375.1 uncultured Rhabdothermincola sp.
GCCCTGCTTCGAGAGCCAGCGAGCCCGCGGGCTCGCTGGCTCTCGAAGCAGGGCCAAGCGAAGGCAACAAGCAAAGGTGCTGGCTCGTGCTGCCACCCGCTTGAAAGTTGGAGATCAGAAGTTCAGTCGATACTCCAACGGCCGCGCCCTGCCACGGCGTAGGCGGCGTGCCGGATTCGCGAACGCTCACGCGTCGAAGCCGCTAGAGGTCTAGCCCCTCTGCACCCCTCACGACGGCGGGGCGGTGACGGTAGGTGGCGTCGAGCATGCGGGTGGTCGTATGCCCCAAGATGTCAGCGACTTGGTGCGGCGGTAGGTGATCCACGAGGCGAGTCGCCGCCGTGTGGCGCAGCTCGTTCGGTCGGATCTTGCCGAGCTTGGCACTCTCCCCCAGCTCGGCTAGCTCGGCTCGAACCGTGGACGGCCACAGCGGCCCGCCATCGGGCCCAGGGAAGAGCAGCTCGTCTCCCTCGATGGAGCCTTGCTCGACATGCTCACGTAGGGCAGCCACGGTGAGGGCTGGCAGTGCGATGGTGCGTCGAGAGGCGGTCGTCTTGAGCTCGTCGGAGAGCACCGGCCTGGCCTTGACGAGTCGTACCGCTCGGCGCACGGTCACCGTTCCCGCCTTGGCGTCGAAGGCATCGGCACAGAGCCCCGCGGCCTCGCCAGGACGGAGCCCCACCGTCACCATCACGACGTACATGGCCTC
>CAYNQN010000068.1:2450-8998 GCA_964399375.1 uncultured Rhabdothermincola sp.
GGCTGTCGCCCTCGGCGGCCATCAGCACGTTGGAGAGGATCGGGATCGTGTTGCGCCGCTCGACGACGCTTTGAACGTGGTTGAGCGCCTTCAAGAGCGCCTTGACCTGCTTCGTGGTGAGTGCCCGGCGAGTGCCGTTGCCCTTCGCCTGCGCTGGGATCTCCACACCATCGACGGGGTTGCGAGCAAGCGAGCCTCGACGCACCGCCCAGCTCATTGCCTGGCTGAGCACAGAGCGGGCCTTCACCAGCGAGCTACGAGAGAGACCCTGGCGCTTCACCATGCGGGCAAGCGCCCGCTCGACTTCCTCGGGACCAAGGTCGCTGACCCGGCGATCGCCGATGGCCTCGGTCCAGAGCGTCACCGCCCAGGCGTAGTTCTCCAAGGTGGCCGGCGCGAGACCACGGTTCGGAAGGGCCTTGGTCTGCCAGCTCTCCAAGAGACCGCCCACGCTCGCCTTGCGATCGACCTTGCGCTGGGCCTCGTCGCCGTGGATGAGGCGCCCGAGCTTCTGAGCGCACTCCTTCTTCGTGAGCGCCGAGACTTGGTGGCGCTTGCCGTCGAGCAGCACCCGCCCGATCCAGCGATCACGGCTTGCATCGAAGCTGACGGTACCCTCGCCGCGAGTCCGCCGTTTCCCTTCCATGCCGGTAAAGATAGCCGCTGCGTATCTAGCTGCGTACTTACGGGGTAGACTTCGGTGGATCCCGAGAGACGTTGACAGACGGTTTTTCGGGGTCTACGGTGCTCTCACCAGCCCCGGTATTTTGGATGGCATGGAAGAGGTCAGGAGTTCGATTCTCCTTAGCTCCACGAGCTCGCGCTGAACTTCATCGCGCCTGGTAGGAAGAAGTCATGAGCGGTCCCGTCACGACCGGTGACAAGCCGGCGCTGGAGGAGCACCCCGAACCGGAGGGGCCGACCGTCGAGATCAGCCGCGGCAGGGAGGCACGAGTGGGCGACCTGCGCGTGCGCCGGGCTCTCCCCAGCCGACCGAGGCGCACCGTCGGCGCCTGGTGCTTCGCAGACCACATGGGTCCCGCCCAGATAGCCGACGACGCCGGCGTGGGCATCGGTCCGCACCCGCACATCGGGCTGCAGACCGTCACCTGGCTCTTCGAGGGAGAGATCCTCCACCGTGACAGCCTCGGCAGTGAGCAACCCATCCGCCCCGGCCAGCTGAACCTCATGACCGCGGGCAACGGGGTGTCCCACGCCGAAGAGGGCGTGGCCGGCTTCCGTGGAGAGCTGCACGGCATGCAGCTCTGGGTGGCGCAGCCCAACGAGACTCGGCACGGTCCCGCCGCGTTCGAGCACCACGCCGAGCTTCCCTCAACGCACCTCCCAGGCGTGACCACGACGGTGCTGGTAGGCACGCTCGCCGGAGCAACGTCGCCCGCACGGCACGACACCGACCTGGTGGGTGCTCAGCTGGACCTCGACGGAGGCCCGGCGGTGATCCCGGTCCAGTCACATCACGAGCACGCCCTCGTGGTGGCCGAAGGATCGGTGGAGGTCGACGGCCAGGTGGTCGAGCCGGGGAACCTGGCATACCTGGGGATGGCCAGGGACGAGCTGGCCCTGAGTGCCGACGGACCCTCTCGGGCTCTCCTGCTGGGAGGCGTCCCGTTCGGCGAGCCGGTCCTCATGTGGTGGAACTTCGTGGCGCGCACCCGCGAGGAGATCAGCGAGGCCCAACGCGCCTGGGCCACCGGCGACGCCGACCGCTTCGGACGGGTCGCCTCCCACCTCGACCGCTTCGAGGTCGGTCCTCCTCCCTGGGCGAGCTGAGGACGGGCTCTCACCGAGCCGTGCTCCCGATCCCGGTCACGGCTGCCGGGCCAGGTCGGGCCTTCCTCAGCCGGTCACCGGCACCAGGCGGAGCTCGCCCCCACCGCCGATCTGGTACACCTCCAGCCGGTTGGGGCCCGCCTGGAGGAAGCTCGGGTCGACCATCACCTCGATGCGGTCGACACCCTTGGCGTCGGTGAACACCCGACCCACGCCGGCCACCCGCCCGCCCAGAGCCACGGCCACGTGATCGCCCGAGGCGAGCCCCTTCACCACGCCCGTCACCAGGGCGGGGAGCGGCTGGCCGTCCTCCACCGTGGCGACGGGCCAGGGCGCCCTGGCCATGAACGACGCCTCGTCCAGCGGGGCGCCGATCGACCCCACGGGCTCGCCCAGCAGAGCGCCGTGGGGGCCCATGGCATACAGGTCGTGCTCGCTCCCGCCCGGGCCTAGGAGGGCTCGCATGGCTTCGCCCATCCGGCGGGCGTCGATCGGCATCGTGACGTCCTTGGGAGGCCCGGCTCCGGTCACCCACCACCGCTGGCGCGAGGCAGGGGCCTCGTCCTGGAGGGGAATGCCGTCGAAGGCCCATTCGGCGGGAAGCTCCACCTGGAGGGCCTCGGCCACCGTGGGCAACACGTCGAGGTTCAAGGCGCGCCGGTCGTCGACCGCCCCCGTCACCTGCCCGGGGTACTTCACGAACAGCGGGATCGGCAGCACCTCGTGGACGTTGACGTCGTCGAGCGAGGGCAATGCGCGGCGATGGGCGCCGGGCTGGAAGCTCAGGCCGTGGTCCGACACGACCACCAACATCGCGGGCTCCAGGAGGCCCTCCCCCTCCAGCCGGTCGAGCGTGGCAGCGACCTGCGCGTCGACCATTGCCAGCTGGAGCATGAAGCGCTGCCGGATGACGTCGATGCCCGCCTGGTCGACGCCGAGGTCGGTCCAATCCGGCATGCCTTCCGGCCGGGAGAGGCCGTTGTAGGTGGTGCCGTCGGGCAGGTAGTGCAGCGGCATGTGCGGCAGCACCTCGTGCAGGTACCAGAGCCCCGGCGCTCCCCCACCCTCAAGGGAGGCCAGGAAGTCGGCGAAGGTCCCCGCCTGATCCCGCTCGTCGTCGCCTGCGACCTGGGTTTGCCAGCCGGCGCCCTCGCCCTCGCCCTCGCTCGAGCCTTCGTGCTCGGCGGCCTCGACCAACTCGACCCCGTGCCCGCCACCGTCACTGTCGGCGTCGCCGAATCCTGCCCACTGTCCGTCGATGGGTGGGAGCCAGCTATCGGCCAACCCTGTCGGCAACAGCTCGTGGAGGAGCACGACGGCGCTGTCCTCCGCCAGGGTCGGCACCGACAGCTGGTCAGAGGCGTCGGCGCCGCATAGAGCCTCGGGGCACAGCCGGGTCATCGCCTCGGTCACGTGGAGCTCGTGAGTGCCGCCCAACATGGTGAACAGCGATCGGGGGTACTCCACGGCCACAGGCGCCGCCTCGGGATCGGGCAACACCCCGGACAGGATGGCCGGCGTTGCCAGGTGGGTCCACGGCGCCACCGAGGTGGCCTCGGGATACCACGTCGAATGGGACGCGAGGCGGGCGAACCCGGGGAAGCGGACGGGGTCGATGGCACCGGACTCGTCGAGCAGGGCGCCGAGAGGCAGCTCGTCGAACACCAGCACCACGACGGGAGCAGCCTGGGCGCTGGTACCCGCAGCCGCCGCCGGGTCGCTGCTGAGCACCAACGAGCTGGCCGGCGAGGCGACCAGGAACACGCCGGCGAACAGCAACGGCGCCGGCGAGAGGAAGGTGACGAAGGTGCGCATGCCGGCGAAGCGCAGGTATGCCCAGCCGATCAATACGGCCAGCACCAGCCACAGCGCGATGAAGACCAGTGTCTGCAGGGAGGCGGCCCGGTTGAGGGCCGCCACGATGGTGAGCGAGCCGAGGCTGCCCACCAACACGACCATGGCGAGGCGCCGGGCCGACGACGACACCACACCCACCAGCTCAACCACCGCCAGCAGCACCAACGGGGGCACCACCAGCACCACGGCCACGAAGCCGACGATGGTCCACCGGCCCGCCCCGTGGGCCACGAAGAAGGTGGCCCCGCGGCCGAGCACGTCGAAGAGGGGCTGGGCGAACGCCAAGCCGCACAACCCGAAGAGCTGCAGGGCCCGCAGCGCCACCGGCGGCACCGACCGACCCCCTGCGACGGGTGATGCGGCGGCGCCGAGGTCGTCGACGGTGGCGGTCAACGGGTGACGGCCGAAGTGCCCTTCGGCCGAAGGTGGTAGAGGAGCCTGGTGTCGAGCGACGACCGCTCGACCACCTCGAACCGGCCGTCCAGAGCGGCCTCCAGCCGGGCCACGTCGTAGCGGGGCACGTCTCGGTCCTTCTTCTGGGCCATGAGCCGTTGCACCATCGGGTCGTCGGGAAGCGGGAACTCGAGCACCACCTCGGAGCGGAGGTCGCCCAGGAGATCGACCACCTCCTCGAGGGGGATGCTGTCGGTGATGGCCAGGTGGTGGATCAGGGCCAGGCACAGCACCAGGTCGGGCCGGACCCGCTCCACGAAGGCAGACCGCTCCCGGTTGCGCCACCCCAGCGCTCCGGCGGGGTCGGCCAGGTCGACCACCAGGGGCAGCACCCGGCGCTCGTCCCGCTGGCGCAGGCGACGGTAGAGCTGCTCCACCACCAGCGAGTCTTGGTCGACCGCCACGGCGTGGTCGGCGTCGGCCAGCACCAGCTCGGTGAAGTAGCCGTCGTTGGCCCCCAGGTCCAGCACCTGGCGCCGGCGCCGGGTGCCGGCGACCCGCTTCACGAAGGCGCCCTTGGCCTGAAGCGCCTCGTCGGCGTAGTGCTGGCGGTCGGAGTAGTCGGACCAGGTGGACGAGGCCGCCCGCCACTCCAGGCCGGCAACCGTCCGGCGCAGCCGGCGCACCTGGGCCTTGAGGACGTCGGGCCCGAGCCCGGCCGCCTTCAGCTCCGAGCGCACGTCACGTCCGTCGCCGACCCTCCGGCGGTCGGCCTTGGCGTGCAGGGCCACATGGATGAACAGCGAGGGCCGCATGCGGTCGCGCCAGCGAAGGCTGGCGGCGCAGGTGGCCGGCGACACGCCTCGCAGCGACCCCCGCAGGGCAGCGTGGTGGGTGATCCCCCGGCGAGCGCAGAGCACCAGGGGGAACAGGAACTGCTCGCAGAACTGGCGGTAGCCGAACCAAGGGGAGCCGGGTGTCAGGGGCTCGAACGACCCCACGTCGATGTGGACGGGGTGGGTGCCCACGAACTGCACGTTGTAGGGGGTGGCGTCCTTGGTGATAAACCCCTCGTCGAGGGCGGCGGCGGTGAGGTCGAGCTCGAGCAGGGCAGCGTCGCGCAGCATCGAGAACGTCCACTCGTAGGGGTACGAGAGGACGGGGATGCGCTCGTGCTCGAGTACCACGTCCCAGCCCTGCCCCGCCAGCTCCGGGGGCACTGCCGGCAGGGTGCGGGTGCCCACGATGGTGCCGGCCTCGATGCCACGCCCGAGGAAGCCGGAGGAGACCAGGGCGGCGTGGTCGGCAGCGGCGATGGCGTCGAGGCCCCGCAGGATGCGCTCCCCGTCGAGGAGCACCCGGTTGGTGGGATCGCGGAACGACCCAGGATCGGGGTGGGGGCTGGGTTGGGCGGTTCCCTGGCTGGCCAGGCTCACCGACCTACTCGCTGACCAGCCGAGCCCGGGCGTCGGCCGCCGCTTGGCGGCGCTTCTTGGAGAAGAGGCCGAGGAAGCGGTTCCAGTACAGCTTGATCAGCACCGCCAGCCCGGCGAAGCCGCCGGCAAGGGCGGCCAGCAGCACGCTTCCCGAACCCGCGTCGAGATACCCCAACATTCGATCGCTCCTTGCCGTTACCAGGCCTTCAGATGGACGTTACCTGAGCGACGGTCGAGCGTCAGCCATGAGGCGATAGGAGCGCTACCGCAGGCTCACGTCGGTCCCGCCACGCGTGAGGGCGACGGCCTCCCAGCAGTAGCGAGCCACCACAGAGCGGTAGGGCCTGAAGGCATCGCCCAAGGGCGAGAGCTCCTTCGGCTTGGGAGGCTCGATACCCCAGGCCAGCCCGTAGCCCTGGCGCACTCCCAGGTCGTCCACCGGCCACACGTCGAGGCGACGCAGCTCGAACATCAGGTACATCTCGGCGGTCCACCTGCCGATACCCCTCACCGTCACGAGGCCGGCGATGATCTCCTCGTCGCTCCTCCTCGACGACGTTCCCAGCTCGACGGTGCCGTCCAAGACCTTCCCGGAGAGGTCTCGCAGGGAGGCGAGCTTGTTGGCCGAGAGGCCGGCCGCCCGCAGCGCCTCGTCGGAGGTTGCAGCGAGAGCTTGGGGCTCCATGGCTCCGCCCACAGCGGCCAGGACACGCTCGTAGATCGCCTGGGCGGCCCGCCCGGCCAGCTGCTGGAACACGATCGATCGTGCAAGCGCTCCGAAGTGGCCGTGGGGGTTGCGAGGTCGGTGCCGTATTGGACCCACGAGACCGACGAGGTGCGCCAGGACCGGGTCCCTCGCCCGCACCTCTTCGATCGCACTCGCCAGCGAGATCCTTCCCACCAAGCCTCCCTCTAGTCCTTCGCTGCGAGGCTACCGACCCTCTCAACTTCCTAAGGCCCTGGCACCCATCGCCAGTCCCCCGGCTGGCCTTCGATCCGCCACTCCCCCAAGGTCTTCTGGCGATGGTGCCAGCGACAAAGCCGACAGAGATTGTCCAAGCGTGTCGGGCC
>CAYNQN010000069.1:0-8994 GCA_964399375.1 uncultured Rhabdothermincola sp.
CGTGAAGAAGGGGCGGCATCGGCGCTTCGAAGAAGCCCGAGCACTCAAGCGCAGCAATGACCTGGACCTAGACGCGGAGCTCGACGCCCGTGATGCCGAGCCCTGCCCCGAGTGCGGGGCCGACCCCGGGCACGACCACGCCGCCTGGTGCCTCTACGAAGTCCCCGAGGAGCTCTGAGGTGGGCTCGCAAGCCTGCTCGCCCGGCTGATCCCGCTATATCTCCGCTCCGCTGAGGCCGTTCGGGCCACGGAGGCCAAGCTTGTTGGGCCCGCTATATCTCCGCTCCGCTGAGGCCGTTCGGGTCACGGAGGCCAAGCTTGTTGGGCCCGCTATATCTCCGCTCCGCTGAGGCCGTTCGGGTCACGGAGGCCAAGCTTGTTGGGCCCGTCAAGTCTCCGCTGCGCTGAGCGTTCAAGGCCACGGAGGCTGAGCAGTTGGCGGCTCAGGCGGGGCGGCGGCGCAGCACCGGGTGAGGCAGGAGCTGCTCGCCGGCCCTCGACTCCAGGTGGGTCACGAGGTGCTTGTAGGGCTCGGCGCCCACCATCTCCACGATCTCGTCGCGGAGCGTCTCGTACACCGGTGAGGTCCCGGTGAAGCCGAGCGGGTGGTCGGTGCACCACCAGTGGAACTCTGCGCCGCCCTCTCCCCAGTCGCGGCGCTTCCACTCTCGCAAGATGTTGGTGAGGTGCTCGTTGTCGTCCACGTGGTACTCGATGCGCAGGGGCGCCTGCCAGCACACGATGGGCTTCCAATCGATGAACCGCTCCCCCCGGCGCACAGCCGCCTGGTGCAACGCGCACCCGGCGCCGGCGGCGAAGCCCGGACGGTTCTGGAAGATGCAGCCCCCCTTCACCACCCTGGTCACCCAGTCGCCCTCGTCGTTCTTGAAGATCGCCCCTCCCTTGCGCTCGGCGAGGGCGCGGAACTGCCACTCGTCGTCGCCCAGTTGCTCGGCCAGGGCACGGACCCTCTTCCGATCGGCCTTGTCGGTGAAGTAGGCGCCGTGCGAGCAGCAGCCCAGCTCCAGCTCGGGGGCGGGCTCCTCGTCGATTCCCGGGCAACCCCGGCCGTAGATGCACGACCAGTCGCTCGCCAGGAACGTCACGTCGAACATGTACGTCTCGCCGTCGTGCTCGACGGAGAACCACTCGTGTGCTTCGTCACCATGCATCGTTCGCACGTTACTGTCGCACGGCACGTCGCTGGTGAGACCGAGGACGCCGTCGCGCTCCTCGCGGTGGTCGGCTCGAAGGAGGTCGCAGGCTCATGGCTGGTGAGATCGAGGACATCCGTGCCCGTCTGGAGCAGATCGACGAGGAGCTGGCCGACCTGGCCATCGAGCGCCTGAGGGAGTCGATAGACGCTGGCGGCACCGAGCCGCCCGTCGACGAGCGCCGGCTCACACGTGCCCGGCGAGCGGTCGAGAAGGCCATCGCCATCCTCTCCCCCGACTCTGGCCCCTGATCACCCAGGAGGCGGTGTCAGCACCCCCGGGTTGAGGATGCCCGCAGGGTCGAGGGCTGCCTTCACCTTGCGGAAGGCGGCGATGTCGCCTGGCCCCCGGCTGAGGTGCAGCCACGGCAGCTTGGCCCGGCCGATCCCGTGCTCGG
Source organism: uncultured Rhabdothermincola sp. (assembly GCA_964399375.1). Lineage (GTDB taxonomy): Bacteria > Actinomycetota > Acidimicrobiia > Acidimicrobiales > Acidimicrobilacustridaceae > CAYNQN01. Next base: position 1,612 of record CAYNQN010000069.1, read on the forward strand.
CGCTTATGGAACCCCCGTAAGCGGCGACCAGGCGCAGCACCTTCCCGTCGGTGACCTCGTCGTCGGGCTCCAGGCCCGTGATGTTCACGTGGACGTTCCCGTCGGCCACGTGACCGAACAGCCAGGTCCTGGCCCCCGGCGCTATGGCCGCCATCACCTTGGGGATCTCTTCGACGAACTCGGCGAGCCTGCCGAGCGGGAGGGTCACGTCGAGCTTGTGAGGAGCTCCGAGGGTGTTGACGGCCGTGGTGTGCTGCTCGCGATAGGCCCAGAGCGCTTCGCGCCGGGCGCTGTCGGTGGCCACGGCGACGTCGCCCACGACGACGGTCGCGCGCTCGACCGCCGCGGCCAGCCTGTCGGTGGGATCTGCATGGGCCGAGGCTGCCTCCAGCAGCACGTAGGCGGGCCAGGGGCGAGGGAACGGCAGGGGAAGGTCCTCCACCTCGCAGACGAGCTCCACGCCGACCCCGGTCATCAGCTCGGCGGCCTCCAGCAGATCGAGCGAGCGGTGCACGTCTATGGCGAGCCTCACCGCCATCTCCGCAGACTCCAGCGCCACCAATGCCACCGCCCGCTCGCCGGCAGCCGGAACCAGGCGCAGCTTGGCGGCGGTGACCACGCCGAGGGTGCCCTCGCTGCCGCACAGCAGGCCGCTCAGGTCGTAGCCGGTGTTGTCCTTGGGGAGGGCGTTCAGGTGGCTCACCACCGATCCGTCGCCCAGCACGGCCTCGGCTCCGCGCAGCTGCTGGCGGGTCCCTCCCCAGCGCAGGAAGTTGAGCCCTCCCGCGTTCGTGGCCACCGTGCCCCCCACGGTGGCGCTCTGGCGGGAGGCGAGGTCGACCCCGTAGGCCAGGCCCGCCTCGGCGGCCGCAGCCGCCACGGCGGCGATGCTCGCGCCGGCGCCCGCTGTGACCTCCATGGCCTCCACGTCGACCTGGCCGACGTGGTCGAGGCGGCGAAGGCTCAGGACCACCTCACCGTCGAGTGGGACGCTCCCGCCCACCAGGCCGGTGTTCCCACCCTGGGGGACGATCGCGACCCCTCGCTCCCGGCAGATCTCGACGACGGCGACCACCTCGTCCAGCGACCCTGGGCGGACCACCGCAGGGGTGGACCCCACGAAGCGACCTGTCCAGTCGCGCACGTAGGAATCCACCACGTCGTCGGCCACCAGCACCTGCGAGCTGCCGACCACCCCTGCCAACGCGTCCGCTAGCTCCATCGGCTCAGCCTCGCGCACCCATGCCTGCCGAGAGGGCCTCGGCTGGCGCCTACCCGGCGCCCGGGTTCAGCCGGTGACCTTGGACGAAGCCGTGCCGGTGGTCCCCTGGGCCAGGGTCGTGGAGGCTCCCGAACCCTGCTGCGCGCCTTCCGAGGAGCCGCCCCCTCCCCCATCAGCGCCCACCGCTGTCACGGCGATGTTGGGGTTCGGGATGCTGCAGTTGAGCGCAAGGGCGACCTCGATGCCGCCCACGGTCTGGAAGTTGAGCTGGCCCAGGTTCACCACGTAGGTGATGGGGCCGTCACCCGCCGTGACCGTGCCCGACGCCACCAGGACCGGGAAGTTGGGCGGGTCAATGGAGATGGTCGCGGAGCTGGGGAAGGTGAACGGGCCGCCGCTGCCGCCCACCGCATCCACGGAGATCTGCACCGTGCCGTTGATCGCCGTGATGCCGACACCCGTGGAGAGGTCGATCATCTCCTGGTCGGGCTTCATCTCCACGGCGAAGCTGACCGGGGCCGACTGGCCCGGGGCGAGCGAGGTGGGCACGTCGACCTCCATCGATCCCGCGATCTGGATGCTCCCGCCCAGCGCTGTGTCGAGGAGGGTCTGGGTCTCCTGGTTCGCCCCCACGCAGGTGACGTCCGCTGTCAGGTTGAAAGCTCCCACGGGCGCAGGAGCGATGCCGATGAGGCCCACCGACATGCTCACGACCCCGACGAGACCTGCGATCCTTCGCCTGCTCATGTGGCCCCACCTCTGTTGGCGCCGCACTTCCCACGGCGCGGCGGATGCGAGATGCTATCTCTCAGCGCTACGAGGCGCAGCGGAGTCGAGCCGAGCGCAAATGTGACTGTCATAGGCCACGGGTAGGGTCGAACCATGGCCTTGGGGCGTGAGTTCGTGTTGGGTGTCGACCTGGATGGGGTCTGCGGCGACCACACGAACGCGTTCAGGGCCATCGTGGCTGGCGAGCGGGGGGTCGAGCCCGCCAGCCTGCCCGATCAACGCTCGTGGAGCTTCGCCGAGTGGGGCCTCGACCCCGAGGAGTTCGACCGGTTGCACCGAGCGGCGGTGATGGAGCATCGGATGTTCAGGGAGATGCCGGCCATCGAAGGGTGCGCCGAGGCGCTGTGGCGGCTCTCCGACGCGGGCGTGTGGATACGCCTCATAACCCACCGGCTCTACACGAACTGGGGTCACGCCATCGCCGCCGCCGACACGGTGGACTGGCTCGACCGCCACGGCATCCCCTACCGAGACCTGTGCTTCCTCGGCCAGAAGCCTCAGGTGGAGGCCGACGCCTACATCGACGACGCGCCCCACAACGTGGAGTCGCTGCGGTCGGCCGGCAGCACCGTCATCGTGTTCGACCAGCCCTACAACCAGGAGGTGCCTGGCCCTCGCGCCCACTCATGGCCCGAAGCCGAAGACCTGGTCCTCACTCAGATGACCGAGCGAGGCCACCCCGCCCAGGTGCCGATGGCCCTACCGACTAACGCCACCGACCGCCTCCATCACCACCTCACCCGGCCTAGCTAGCCGCAGAGGACCGAGGCGATCTCGGTGGCGCGCTCGCGCAGCACCACCCGGCGCTCGGCGGGAGGCAGCGTGAGGTTCTCCACGAAGAAGCCGTAGACGAGGCCGCGGAGCATCCTGGCCTGGATGGCGCGGTCTCCCGGCAGCTCCGGCGTCAGCTCGTCGAGCCAGTGGACCAGCGCCTCCTCGAAGGCGGTGCTCAGCGTGGCGACGGCCTTGGTGACCTCGGGGGTGGAGCGAAGGCTCTCGCCCAGTAGCAGGCGGAGCATGTCGTTCTTGCCGTCCATCTCGGCCCAGATCCAAGCCAGCATCTCGGCTAGGCGCTCCTGCAAGCCGATATCCCGATCGATGGGAGGCGTCTCGCTCAGCAGCACCTCGTAGTGCTGGAACTGGATCACCTCCCTCAGCAGGTCGGCCTTCGACGGGAAGTAGTGGTAGAGCGTCGCCACGTTCAGGTCGCATGCAGCGGCCAGCCGCCGCATGCTCATGGCGTGCACACCCGCCTCTGCCATCAGGGCGAGGGCGGTCTCGAGGATCCGCGCCCGCTGATCGGCGGGGCCGGTGTCGACCGACTCGGTGATCGTCATGCTTTGGAGGTTACGGGAGTGAACACCGCTGGCATGGTCTCTATCGCGAGGACCAGCGTGTGCTCCGCCCGTTGCAGCTGCGACTCCGGGGTCATCTGGATGTCGGACAGCCTGCGGAAGAGGGTCTCGAACACAAGCTTCAGCTCGAGGCGGGCGAGGTTGGCACCGAGGCAGAAGTGCGGGCCGATCCCGAAGCCCAGGTGGGGGTTGGGGTCACGGTCGACACGGAGCTCGTCCGGAGCGTCGAAGACCCGCTCGTCGCGGTTGGCCGACTGGTAGAGCATGAGGACTCGGTCGCCCTCCTTGAGCTGCTTGCCGTGCAGCTCGTGATCGGCCGTGACGGTCCGGATGAACGACAGCACCGGGGTGACGTAGCGAACGATCTCGTCCACGGCGAGCTCCCAGAGGTGCTCGTCGTCGATGTTGTCGATGAGCTTGCGCTTCTGGTCGGGGAAGCGGCTGAAGGCAGCGAGGCCGCCGCTGATCGCGTTGCGGGTGGTCTCGTTGCCCGCCACGATGAGGATGCACAGGAACATGTAGAGCTCGTCGCTCGTCAGCTGGTCCTCGTCCACCTCTACGGCCATCGCATCGCCGGGGTCGAGGCCGCCCTCGTCGAAGGCTCCCGTGAGGATGCTGATGAGGTCCTCCTGCGGGGCCTCCCTGCGGGCGTCGATGATGGGGATGAGGTGCTCCACGTACTCGCCGAAGGCCTGGGCCGCTGCCTGCAGCTTCGGGGAGTCGGGATCGACGTGGCCGTCGCCGGCCATCATGGCGTCGCTCCACGAGTAGAGCTTCTGGCGACCTTCCGGGTCGAGGCCGAGCATCTCGGCGATCACGATGAGGGGCACGTGCATGGCGAACTCGGAGACGAACTCGACCTCGCCGCGGTGCTGGATCTCGTCGATGATCTGGTTGCTCAGATCGCGGATGTGCGGGGCGAGCCTGCGCACCTGGCGAGGGGTGAAGCCCTTGTTGATGAGCCGGCGTTGCCGGGTGTGCTCGGGGTCGTCCATGGAGATGAGCGACATGGGCGCCGCCACCTTGGGCCGCACGCCGTAGCGGCTGCAGTACAGCTCGGTGTTGCGGGAGACGGTGGCGATGTCGGCGTGCCGGGAGACCACCCACAGCTCGTTCTTGGCATCCCAGTAGCAGGGGTCGTTGTCGCGCAGCCACCGGTAGGTATCCCACGGGTCGTCGTAGAGACGCCCGTCGAGGATGTCTATCTGGGGCTGGTCGATGGTCCGATCGATGGTGCTCGTCACATGGAAAGTATCCCATCAAACGTTCGTTGGGTCAACCCCCGTCACCGACATCGGCCTCTGCCATCAGGTGCTGCGGTGGCGCTCCGTAGCGCCCCAGCAGGTGATCGGCCAGGGCCCTGGCCCTGCCCCTGGCGCTAAAGAGGAACGCTCGTGGTGACGGCCGCACGATCCCGCTCGCCAGTTGGTAGGCGGCCATGGTCGTTCGCACGGCGGCGTGGTAGCGACCGGAGTGCTCGCGCACCAGCAGCAGTGTGTTGCGATGCATCAGGTAGTCGACCGCGGGGCTGCCCGAGCGCATCGTGGGGTTCGTCACCATCACCCCCCTGGCGAGCCCGACCTCCCAGCCGGCCTCGCGGGCGCGGATGCCGAGGTCGGCCTCCTCGCAGTAGGCGAAGTAGCGCTCGTCGAAGATGCCGACCTCCTCGAGGCAGCTGCGCCCCGCCAGCATGAGCGTGCCGTGCGGGTAGTCCACGTCGACCCAACCGGGAGACAGATCGGCGAAGGGAACGGCCATCCCGCCGAAGTACGGATCGATCACCGGTACGCAATCGTCTCCGACGTCCGCGCAGAGCAGGCCGGCGCGCGGTCGCGACGACGCCATCTCCACCAGGCGCGCAAGCGCATCTGGTGCGGGCCGTGCATCGTGGGGAGCCACGGCGGCCCACTCGCCGATCCCGCTGGCCAGCCAGCGCCGCAGCCCGACGTTGGCAGCCGGCCCGAAGCCCGTGTTGGCTCCCAGCTCCACAAGCTCGGCATCGGGCACCCCCAGCAACGAGGCACGAAGGCTGCTGAGCTCGCCCGCCGACGAGCCGTTGTCGACCACGACGATGCGGGTGGGAACGCCCTGGCGCCCGAAGTGCTCGACGGTCTCGGCGCAGCGCGCGGCCTGGTTCCAGTGCACCACCACCACGGTCACCACGTCGCCCACGATTCGAGATGGTATTCCGAACACTTCCCTATCCCTCGAAGCTTGGCTAAGGTGCGCGGCAACCGCTCACCCCGGGCGGCATCAGCTTTCTGGAGGAACACATCGTGAGCGACACACCACAGGGGCCAGGCTGGTGGCAGGCGTCCGATGGCAAGTGGTACCCACCTGAGCAAGCTCCGGGGGCGAGCCCGACGCCGGGCGGCGGTGGCGGTGTGTCGGCGCTCGACACGGGCGCGGCGCTCAGCTACGGCTGGAACAAGTTCGTCCAGTACATCGGCCAGATCATCATCATCGTCCTGGTCATCTTTGCGGTGCAGTTCGCCTTCGGGATCGCACGAGGGATCGTCCAGGGCGCCGTCGACAACAGCATCCTCGGGTTCATCCTGGCAACCATCATCTCGGCAGCGGGCTTCTTCATCGCCCTCCTGCTCCAGGCCGGCCTGATCCGCGCAGCTCTGGCTGTCACCCGCGGTGAGGCGCCCGAGGCGAGCATGCTCTTCTCCACCGAGAACTTCGGCCCCTACGTGATCGGCGCGATCATCGTGGCGCTGCTCTCCTTCGTCGGGCTCCTGGTCTGCTGCGTAGGCATCCTGGTCGTGATGTTCTTCACGCTCTTCTGGGGCTACTACGTGATCGACCGCGGGACCCCGCCCGTCGACGCCATCAAGGCCAGCTTCGACATCACGAAGCGCAACGCCAGCGCCGTGCTGGTGTTCGCCATCGTGGTGATCGTGCTGAACCTGATCACCTGCGGCCTGGCCATCGGCGTGACCTCGATCGCTCTCGCCTACGCCTACAAGACCCTCAACGGTGAAGCCGTAGCCACCTGATCCCTGGGCGCGTAGGCTTGCCCACGACCACATAGCCACCGCGGGAGCTCGGCGTCGCACCGGGCTGAGAGGGCGCTTCCTGGCGCCGACCGCCTACCTGATCTGGGTAATGCCAGCGAAGGGAGCACCATGGGTGACCAAGCCCGGCGGAAGATCTATGTGAGGGGTTCGCGCCACGACCTGGGCGTGCCCTTCGTGGAGGTGAGCCTCGGCGACTCCCCCGCACAAGGGCCCGGCCGCGAGGACGGCGCCACGGTCCCCAACCCGCCCGTCCGCCTTTACGACACGAGCGGTCCTGCAGGTGAGGACGGCAGAGTGGTGGACCCGGAGGTCGGCCTCGATCCCCTGCGCAGCGATTGGATCCGCGGACGGGGAGACGTGGTGGAGGTGCAAGGCCGCTCTGCGAGCGCCCGCGACGACGGCCGCTCGGCACAGAGGCGGGGGGTACTGCCCACCGGTCCCGCCGGCTCGCTCTCGCGCCTCCCCCTGCGTGCGACCAGCGCCCCGGTGACCCAGCTCCACTACGCGAGGCGCGGCGAGGTGACCGCCGAGATGGAGTACGTGGCCATCCGTGAGGGCGTCGACGCCGAGCTGGTGCGCTCGGAGGTGGCGCTCGGCCGCGCCATCATCCCGGCCAACGTGAACCATCCCGAGTCCGAGCCCATGGTCATCGGTCGCAAGTTCCTCACGAAGGTGAACGCCAACATCGGCAACTCGGCCGTGACGTCCTCGATCGCCGAGGAGGTCGACAAGCTCAACTGGGCCACCCGATGGGGCGCTGACACGGTGATGGACCTGTCGACCGGGTCCGACATCCACACCACCAGGGAGTGGATCCTGCGCAACAGCCCGGTGCCCATCGGGACGGTGCCCATCTACCAAGCGCTCGAGAAGGTCGACGGGCGCCCGGAGGAGCTCACCTTCGAGCTGTTCCGTGACACGGTGATAGAGCAGGCGGAGCAGGGCGTCGACTACATGACGGTCCACGCCGGCGTGCTGCTGCGCTACGTGCCGC
>CAYNQN010000070.1:0-8947 GCA_964399375.1 uncultured Rhabdothermincola sp.
ACTTCCACGGGCAGATGTCGACGCAGCCCTCGCACATGATGCACTCGGACTGGTCTATGTGGATGAACTGCTTGGGCTTGACCGCCTTGGACAGCCAGGCCGAGTCCACCTCCTGGAGCACGTAGTCGTCCCTGAACTCGGGCATGGGAGGGTTGGCGTCGATGCGTGCCATCAGCTTGCTCCCTTCCTGACCAGGGGCCTGCCGTACTCGGAGGTCGGGATGACCTTGGCGGCCTCGGCCCGCTTCGAGCGGTCGTTCCACCAGGCCCAGATCCAGATGTTGAGGCCCAGGAAGACGCCGTAGATGGCCACCGCCACGAGGTCTCGCACGACCTGGAACGAGATGGTCATGGGGAAGGGCCCACCGAGCTCCTGCGGCTTCAGCAGGTCGAGGGGCCCGAAGACGATGTTGTCGGGCCGCCACTGCAGCTCGTTGTCGGCCCAGGTGAGCCAGAGGTGCGGGACCATGCCGTAGACCCAGAACATGAGGAAGAAGGCGAAGGTCGCAGCGACCATGGCCTCGCCCCAGGTGATGGGTGCGCCGATGGGCCGGCGCTTGCCCACGAGGATCACGATGCCCATGAGGACGGCGGTCAGGATCAGCGATGAGACGAATGCGACCAACTGCCTGCCACCTCCCTCGTGAAATCTCTCACAATTGTACCGTCGAGGGTCAGGTGCCGACCCATCCGGAGTTGCCAACCAACCCTCTCGGGACGGTTTAGCACGCCCCTCCAACGCCCAGCACATCCTCCTTTGCGCTCGGCTCGACTCCGCTCCGCTCCGTTCCGCCTCGCGCCGGCTTCGCCGATCCGGGTGTCGCCGGTGCAGCTGCTCCGCCTGTCGGCTACGCAGCGTGGCCCCAACGGTCGACTCCGCTTCGCCCCGGCCCGGCTTTGCCATCCGAGTATGCGCGTCGCGTATGGTGAGCCCGTGACCGAGGTCCCCGAGCACCTACTTCGCCGCTCGCGTGAGCGCCGCGCCGCCCTCGGCCTTGGCGGCGGCTCCGAGGGAGGGGCAGATGCCCCCTCCTCCACTCCCGCAAAATCGGAGGCGTCGGAGGTCGAGGCAGCCCCTGCTGCTACGCCCGCTACACCCGAGCCGGCCGCTCCCGCCGCTCCTCCCCCGCCCACCCCTCCTTACCTGCAGGCAGCCCTCGACCGGAAGCGCATCCCCTACTGGGCCATGCCCGTCCTGGCCTTCCTGCCCATCTGGGCGATCATCTACGCCGGCTCGCTGTCGCCCGCCGACACCGGCGGTCCCACCCAGCTGAGCCTGGGCGCCGAGATCTACGCAGCGCAGTGCGCCGCCTGCCACGGGCCCTCCGGCGGCGGCGGCGTGGGTCGGCCGCTCAGCGGGGGCGACGTCCTCAAGACCTTCCCCAACATCGAACAGCAGCTGGAGTTCGTGGCCATAGGCAGCAACGGCATCGGCCTCGGCAACCCCTACGGCGATCCCGCACGCGAGGGCGGCCAGCACGTGGCCGGGGGCTACAACGGCAACATCATGCCTGCCTTCGGCAGCTCGCTCACCGAAGAGGAGCTGCTGGCGGTCGTGCGCCACGAGCGCGAGATCCTCTCGGGCGAGGAGCTGGCGTCCGACCAGTTCGCAACCGACGGCACCCGCAACTGGTCGACCGGCGAGCCCATGCTCGACGCCGGCAGCGGCCTGCTGATCACGCCCGAGGGCGAGCCCCTCTTCGACGAAGAGGGCAAGGTTGTCATGGTGGCCGGCACCGGTGGTGCAGCCGGGGCGGGTCAGCTCAACCCCGCCGACGAGTGACCCCCACGCCGGCGCCCGCCCTCCACGACGTCCTTGTGGTGGGCGGGGGGCCTGCCGGCGCCGCCACCGCCTTCTGGTTGGCCTCCGCCGGCCACGACGTCGCCGTGGTGGAGCGCAAGCGCTTCCCTCGCGACAAGACCTGCGGCGACGGCTTGACGCCCAGGGCCGTCAAGCAGCTCACCGACCTGGGCCTGGCCCCACAGCTGGAGCGCTTCCACCGCTTCGAAGGGCTGAGGGCCATTGCGCACGGCGTGACGCTGGAGCTGCGCTGGCCCGATCACCCGGTGTACCCCAGCCACGGCTACGTGGTGCGCCGGCGAGACCTCGACCAGATGGTCGCAGCCAGGGCCGCCGAGGCGGGCGCCGTGGTGCACCAGGGCACCGAGGCCACCAAGCCCCTCCTCGAGGGGGGCCTGGTCGCCGGCGCGGTGGTGCGCGACACCGCCACGGGCGCCCTGCGAGAGGTGCGCGCCCGCTACGTGGTGGTGGCCGACGGCGCCAACTCGCGCTTCGGGCGCGCCCTGGGCACGAGCCGCCGGAGGGCCTGGCCCCAGGGCATGGCCATCCGGGGCTACTTCGAGAGCCCGCTGCACGACGACCCCTGGATAGAGAGCAGCCTGGACGTGCGCGACCGCTCGGGGGCGTCGCTGCCGGGCTATGGCTGGATCTTCCCGGTGGGAGACGGCCAGATCAACGTGGGGATGGGACTGCTCTCCACCTTCCGCGACTTCCGCTCGGTGAACACCACGCACCTGATGAACGAGTTCGCCGCCACCGCGCCCGAGCACTGGGGCATCAGCCCCGAGACCGCCACTTGCGAGCCCACCGGGGGTCGCCTGCCCATGGGCGGCTCGGTGGGCCCCAAGGTGGGGGCCACCTGGATCGTTGTGGGCGACGCCGCCGGGTCGATCAACCCCTTCAACGGCGAGGGGATCGACTACGCGTACGAGACCGGGCGCATGGCCGCCGGCCTGCTCGACGAGGCCCTGCAGACGGGCGACGGCCTGGTGCTCCGCCGCTACCCGGCCATGCTCGAGGCCGAGTACGGCCTCTACTTCAAGGTGGCGCGCCTGTTCGCCAAGGTGATCGGCCAGCCCACCCTCATGCGCGAGCTCACCCGGGTGGGCATGCGCTCACGCACGCTCATGGACTGGGTGCTGCGGATCATGGCCAACCTGCTCCGGCCCGACGAGCTGGGCCCTGCCGAGGCCGCCTACAAGGCCGCCGCCGCCGTGGCACGCTTCGTCCCCGAGCGCGCCGCCTGACCCGAAACCTCCGAACCGGCGTGCGCTCGTCATCGATCTGATCACACGGGTACGCAGGTCGGGAGATCGGTAGGGGCCCCAGGGGGGTTGGCCGATCAGGCCGGGTGCCGGTCGCCGGCGATGGGCTCGTGCCAGCCCCCGTAGGGCGCAGCCAGGGCCTGGGCACCTGGAGGACCCCAGGTGCCCCCGTCGTAGATGTGCAGCCGCGAGGGCCACTGCAAGAGGTCGCTCACGATCCTCCACTGCTCCAGCACCGACTGGGCATCGCCGAAGCGCCGGGAGTCGCCGTGAGCGGCATCGTCGAGGAGCCGCTCGTAGGGCTCGCCGGAGTCGCCGAACAGCTCGTCCTGCGCCACCTCCAGGTCCACCGGGTGGCTGAGCAGCCGGTCGCCGGGCACCTTGGCCTGGAGCTGGAGGAGGATCTCCTGGTTGTCGCCCAGGCGGAAGCGGAGGTGGTTGGGCGGCGGCGCCGAGGCTTCGGCGTCGCCGAAGAGCATGCGGGGAGGCTCCTTGAACTCCACGATGGCCTCGGTGGCGGTCACGGGCAGCTTCTTGCCCGTGCGGATCAGCCAGGGCACGCCCGCCCAGCGCCAGGAGTCGATCTCGAAGTGCAACGCCACGAACGTCTCGGTGTCGGACCCCGGTGCCACGCCCGGCTCGTCGACGTAGTCGCGGTACTGGCCGCGCACCGCCCTGGCCGGGTCGAACGTGGGGATCTGGCGGAACACCTTCAACTTCTCGTCGCGCAGCGCGTCGGCGTCGGCGGCCGCCGGTGGCTCCATGGCCAGCAGCGCCACGATCTCGAGCAGGTGGTTCTGCACGACATCTCGCAGCGCCCCGGCGGTGTCGTAGAACTTGGCGCGCCCCGCCGTGCCGAAGTCCTCCGCCATGGTGATCTGCACGCTGGAGATGAAGTTGCGGTTCCACACCGGCTCGAGGAGCGAGTTGGCGAAGCGGAAGACCAAAAGGTTCTCCACCCCGTCCTTGCCCAGGAAGTGGTCGATCCTGAACACCGACGACTCGTCGAAGGCGCTCTCCAGCACGTCGTTGAGGGCCCGGGCCGATGCCTGGTCGCGGCCGAAGGGCTTCTCGACCACCAACCTCGCCCCCTCGGTGAGGCCCACCCGGTGCAGGCCCTGGATCACGTCGTCGAACAGGGCCGGCGGGATGGCCAGGTAGAAGAGCGGATGGCGCACGCCGCGCAGGCGATCCTTGAGCTCGTCGAAGGTCGAGGGCTCCCGGTAGTCGCCGCTCACGTAGCAGAGCCGCTCCGACATCTTCTCCCAGACCTGCGGGTCCAGCTCGTGGCGCTCCTCGATGGCGCTGCTGACCGCCTGGCGCAGGCGGTCGTCGTCCCAGGGCGAGGATGCTACCCCCACGACGGTCACGCCTTGCAGGGCACCCCGCCGCTCCAACTGGTACACCGCGGGGAAGATCCGCCTTCGCGCCAGGTCACCCGTGGCCCCGAAGAGCACGAGGGCATCACTGTCTACCTTTTTCGTGTTCAAAGGGTGAGGTCCTCCGCTGCGGTGAGGATGCGGTCGATCACGTCGGGGGTGTGGGCCAGGCCCACGAAGGCCACCTCGTAGGCGCCGGGCGCCAGCGCCACGCCGCGCTGCAACAGGGCGTGGAAGATGGCCGCGTAGGCCTTCTCGTCGCCCTGGCGCGCCTCGTCGTAGTCGCGCGGGGCCTTGCTCCCGCAGAAGATGCCCACCAGCCCGCCCAGCCTGCTGATGGTCACCTCGCCACCGCTCGCGGCCAACAGGGGGGCGAGGCCCTCCGCCAGCCGGGTGGCCGATTCCTCGATGCGCTCGTAGGCCAGGCCGTCGAGCAGCTCCAGCGTGGCCAGCCCGGCCGCCGTGGCCAGGGGGTTCCCGCTCAGGGTCCCCGCCTGGTACACGGGCCCCTCAGGGGCAAGCTGGTCCATGACGTCGGCCCTGCCCCCGAAGGCACCGATGGGCAGGCCCCCGCCGATCACCTTCCCAAGGCAGGTGAGGTCGGGGCGCACCCCGTAGCGCTCCTGGGCGCCGCCGCGGCCCAGCCTGAACCCGGTCACCACCTCGTCGAACACGAGCAGCGCACCCACCTCGTCGCAGGCGGCCCGCAGGCCCTCCAGGAAGCCCGGCTCGGGCAGCACCAGGCCCATGTTGGCCGCCACCGGCTCCACGATCACGCAGGCCACGCGCTCGTCCAGCTCGGGAACCTGGTTGTAGGGCGCCACGAGGGTGTCGGCGACCTGGCCCTCCGAGACACCGGCCGAGCCCGGAAGGCCCAGGGTCGCCACGCCACTGCCGCCCGACACGAGGAGCGAGTCGGAGTGCCCGTGGTAGCAACCCGCGAACTTCACGATCCGCGAGCGCCCGGTGAAACCCCTGGCAAGGCGCACGGCGCTCATCGCCGCCTCGGTGCCGCTGCTCACCAACCGCACGCGCTCCACGGAGGGGAGCGCGTCCACGATCACCTCCGCAAGCTCCACCTCACCCTCGGTGGGCGCCCCGAAGGAGGTGCCGTCGGCAGCGGCCGACATCACGGCGTCGACCACCGAGGGGTGCGCGTGGCCGGCGATGACGGCGCCGTACGACTGGACCAGGTCGAGGTACCGGTTGCCCTCCACGTCCCACACGTGCGGTCCCTCGGCCTTGGCCACGAAGTAGGGCGTGCCGCCGACCGCCCCGAAAGCCCTCACGGGCGAGCTCACGCCACCGGGGATCACCTTCCGAGCACGCTCGAACAGTTGGGTGTTGCCCTGCGGCGGCTCCGCAGCGCTCATCCGAGGGCCTCGGCGATCTCGCGGGCGAAGTAGGTGAGGATCACGTCGGCACCGGCGCGCTTGATGGAGGTCACGTGCTCCATCGCCACCGCCCTCCCGTCGATCCAACCGTTCGCAGCAGCCGCCTTGACCATCGCGTACTCCCCCGACACGTGGTAGGCGGCGACGGGCACGTCCACCGTGTCGCGCACCTGGCGGATCACGTCTAGGTAGGCGAGGGCCGGCTTCACCATCACCATGTCGGCGCCCTCCGCCACGTCCAGCGAGACCTCGGCCAAGGCCTCCGTGGCGTTGCGCGGGTCCTGCTGGTAGGCCGTCCGGTCGCCTCCCCCGGCGATCTCCACGTCCACGGCCTCGCGGAACGGACCGTAGAGCGACGAGGCGTACTTGGCGGCGTAGGCGAGCACAGCGGTGTCGCTGAAGCCCCCGCCGTCCAGGGCCGCTCGGATGGCCACCACCTGCCCGTCCATCATCCCCGAAGGGGCCACCACGTCGGCGCCCGCCGCAGCTTGCGCGAGGGCGATCCTCGCGTAGACCTCCAGAGTGGCGTCGTTGTCGACCGCGCCCTGGTCGTCCAGCACGCCGCAGTGGCCGTGATCGGTGTACTCGTCGATGCAGAGATCGGCCATCAGCACCACCTCGTCGCCCACCTCGGCGCGCAGCTCCGCCAGAGCCATCTGCACCACTCCATCGGGGTCCCAGGCCGCCGAGCCGGTGGCGTCGCGGCGGTCGGTCACACCGAACACGATCACGCCCGGAACGCCCAGGGCGGCCAGCTCCCGCACCTCCCTGCGCAGCGAGGCCACGTCGTGCTGCTGGATACCCGGGAGGGATGCGATGGGCTGGGGGCCGTCGATCCCCTCGCTCACGAACACAGGCGCCACGAGGTCGTCCACCGACAGCCGGGTCTCGGCGACGAGCCGCCGAAGGGCGGGCGTACGCCGCAGCCGCCGCATCCGACGCTCCGGGAAGACCACGATCAGAGCCTAGGAGCCTCGGGGGCCCCGGGCTCCCAAGAGGCCGCCGCGCGCCGGAAGCGGCTCCCGCTACGTAGACGAGAGCTGGCGCACCAGGGCACCCACGAGGCCCTCGATGGTGTGGGTCTCGGCCACCACCGACACCTCCAGGCCCCGCTCGGTCGCCGTGGCCGCCGTGATCGGGCCGATGCAGGCCACGACCGGTGGCACGACGAGGCCGGTGTCGAGGTAGCGCTCCACGGTGGACGACGACGTGAAGGTGATGGCGTCCGCCTCGGCCACGGACTCTCGCTCGGCGTCGGTGACCCCCAGGGCCTCGGTGCGGTACGCCTCCACCACGTCCACCTGCCACCCCCGGGCACGCAGGCCCTCGGGGAGCACGTCGCGGGCCACCGCCGCCCTGGCCAGCAGGACACGGCCACCCGATCCAGGGGCGCCCGGGCCGGGAGCATCTGCGAAGGCATCCAACAGCGACTCCGCCACGAACCGCTCCGGCACCAGGTCGGCCACGAGGTTGGCGGCCAGCAGGGCACCGGCGGTCCCGGGGCCGACGGCGGCGATCTTCACGCCGCCCAGGTCGCGCGCGTCACGCAGCTCGGCCAGGAAGCGCCTGGCCCCGTTGGCCGAGGTGAGCACCAGCCAGTCGTACGAAGCCACGCGGGCGGCGGCGGCGCGCAGCGCCACCCCACCGTCGGCCGGTGGGAGCACCCTGATGGCAGGCACCTCCACGGGCTCGGCCCCCTGGGCCTGCAGTGCCGCCGAGAGGGCCGACGCCTGCTCGCGCGCCCTGGTGACGATCACCTTGCGGCCGAAGAGGGGCCGCGACTCGAACCAGTCGAGGTCCAGCGCTGCGACCTGCCCGATGACGATGACCGACGGCGGCGCCACGTCTCGCTCGGCCAGCGTCGCGAGCGTGGCGCGCACGGTGCGCTGGTTGGGGCGCGTGCCCCATTGAACGGCGGCGGCAGGGGTGTCGGGCGCCAGGCCCCCTTCGATGAGCCGCTCGGCGATCTTGGCCAACCGGCCAGTTCCCATGAGCACGACGATGGTTCCACCGAGCTTCGCCACCGTGGCCCAGTCGAGCTCGCCCCCCTTGGTCGGGTCCTCGTGGCCGGTGAGCACGGTGAAGGAGGTGGACGAGTGGCGCATGGTCACCGGGATGCCCGCGTAGGCGGGCGCCGCGATGGCCGAGCTGATCCCGGGCACCACCTCGTAGGCCACGCCCGCTGCTGCGAGCGCCTGGGCTTCCTCGCCCCCCCGGGCGAACACGAAGGGATCGCCTCCCTTCAGCCTCACCACCTCCCTGCCGGCCCGGCCCTCCGCCACCAGCAGATCGCAGATGGCCTCCTGGCTCATCACGGCGTGGCCCGGGCCCTTGCCCACGTTGACCAGCTCGGCGCCGGCCGGGGCGAGGTCGAGCAGGGAGGCCACCGAGAGGCGGTCGTACACGACCACCTCCGAGCGCGACAGCACCTCCGCTCCCCGCACCGTCAACAGGCCCGGGTCACCCGGTCCGGCGCCTACGAGGTAGACGGTCACGGGCGGGCACCTGACGCAGGTGAGACCCCGCAGCCGAGCCGGGAGAGCCGGGCGACGACCAGGTGGATCAGCATGGGCAAAGGGTAGGTAGTCGAGCGGATGGCCGTGGCGAGACCGGCGTCACGTCGCCAGGGGGACCGAACTGGAACACGTTCCTGAGACCGATTTCACGCGCGCAAACGGCTCTGGATGGTCCATGCTGTACGGGAGGTGCTGGTAGCCCCCAAAACGCCAGCGCCTGTAAGACCACCGACATCTTCCCCCCCGTGTCGTAGGTCTCCCAGGAGGGCCTTTCGAGGCCCTCTTGGTCGTTTTCCACCCCGATGCAACCCGCATCGAAGAGCCGAGCGGGCGCCGGGGGGCAAGTGGAGGCCCGCCTCCCCCTCAATCCCGACCAAGTTTGTCAACTATTGCTCGGGAGAGGCTTAGGATGGAGAGCTGAGACCCAGGCAGCGGCTCTCGCGGGGGCCCAGCACCGAATCCAGGAGACAACATGGCCATACAACTGGGGGACATCGCTCCCAACTTCAAGGCAGACACGACTCAGGGGCCGATCGAGTTCCACGAGTGGAAGGGCGACAGCTGGGCGGTGCTGTTCTCGCACCCCAAGGACT
>CAYNQN010000071.1:0-7836 GCA_964399375.1 uncultured Rhabdothermincola sp.
CGCCATCGCGCATCGTCTGGACGAACGAAGAAGGCGGAGAGAACGGCTCCGTCACCACGGTCACCCTGACGGAGACAGATGGCAAGACGCTGCTCGTCGTGAGCGAGCTCTTTCCCTCGAAGGAAGCGCTCGACGCCGACGGTGGCGGCGCGGCGGATGCGATGCACGAGACCTTGGGGCAATTGGATGAGCTGCTCGTCGAGCTCGCGTCGAATTCGTGACCGGTATTCATCTCGCCGCCGGCAAGATGTCGCCGGAGCGGTATCATGGGTGTCGCCGAGGGCTGTTCAGCCCGAGGAAGTAGTGGCCTGGACCCCCCAGCGGACGCTGGGAGCCAGGCCACATGCGCGTTCAGGGCACTCGGTTAGGTTTCGAACTCGATGCCGATGAGTTCGATGGTTCCGTCGTCAATGAGCAGACCGTAGACAGCAAAGGCTCGGACAAGGACACCGGAGGAGATCAACATCCGGCCGGCGCCGAACCCTTCGATGATCTCGGGCAGAACGTCGAAGTCGATGGCGAAGCGCTCGACTATCACCGGTATATCCAGAACAAGGAAGTCCGTAGCTGATGGCTGACCGTCAGGGCCTCGGACAGGTCCGAGAACATCGTCGAGGTTTCTGAAGAAGGTCTCACTCAGCCGGACCGCCCTGCGGGGCGGACTCACTACCCTGAAGTGGGTTTGGTGGCTGCTCGTTCTTCGAGCAGCTGTCGGCCCCGGGCGCGGAAGCGCTCCAGGGTCTCAGCAGGTATCTCTGTGAGATCAGTGACGATGCTCTCGTTGAGCACACGATGCCGCTCGTCGGGCGTCATCGCTTCCAGCTCTTCGGCCGAGATCACCTTGTCAGCCCTCACCTGGCTCATGCTACCTCCCATAGGGGTCGTGATGGTGAAGGGATGCATCCTAGTAGCTGTAGATGCTACTAGCATCAATCAACAAGGATTTTTGTTACTCGATGCGCATGTTGGAGATGGCGCGGGCGATGACTAGTTGTTGGATCTGCTCGGTGCCCTCGAAGATGTCGTAGATCTTGGAGTCGCGGTGCCAGCGCTCCACGGGGTACTCCTTGACGTAGCCGTAGCCGCCGAGGATCTGGATGGCCCGCTCGGTGGCCCACACGGCCACTCGGCCCGCCTTGAGCTTCGACATGGAGCCCTCGCCGTTGCGGAACTCGCCGTTGTTGGCCAGCCAGGCCGCCCGCCACACCAGCAGCCTGGCGGCGTCGATCTCGGTGGCCATGTCGGCCAGGATGAAGCCGACCCCCTGGTGCTGGATGATGGGCTTGCCGAACGCGGTGCGCTCCTTGGCGTAGTCGAGGGCGTACTCGTAGGCGGCCCTCGCTATGCCGATCGCTTGCGCACCGACGGCCGGGCGCGTGGCCTCGAAGGTGGCCATGGCGGGCTGCTTGCCCGAGGGCTGGGGGCCGTCCGGGTCGGCAAGGGCCTCGTGAGCCAACGCCAGCTTCTCGTCGAGGGCGTCCTTGCCCCCGAGCAGGCACGACCCCGGCACCCGCACGCCCTCCAGAACCACCTCGGCGGTGTGGCTGGCCCGGATGCCCATCTTGGAGTACTTCTGGCCCATCGACAGGCCAGGCGTGCCTGGCGGCACCACGAAGCTGGCTTGGCCCCTCCCCCGCAGATCGGGATCCACCGTGGCCACCACCACGTGGATGTCGGCGATGCCGCCGTTGGTGATCCAGGCCTTGGTTCCGTCGATCACCCACTCGTCGGTGGCCTCGTCGTACACGGCCCGGGTGCGCAGGCTCGACACGTCGGAGCCGGCGTCGGGCTCGCTCACGCAGAACGCCCCGAGCTTCACGTCGTCGGGGGTGCCGTAGCACTGGGGCACCCACTCGGCCACCTGCTCGGAGGTGCCGTTGCCCAGGATGCCGGCCGCTGCCAAAGCACTGCCGAAGATGGCCAGGCCGATCCCGGCGTCACCCCAGAACAGTTCCTCGAGGGTGACGGGCAGCGTGAGGCCGGTCTTGTCGCCGAAGAGGGCGTTGGCCATGAAGTCGACCCCGTAGAGGCCGTTGCGGGCGGCCTCGGTCACGATCGGCCAGGGGAACTCCTCGCGCTCGTCCCACTCGGCCGCCGCCGGGCGCACCACGTCGGCTGCGAAGGTGTGCACCCAGTCCCGGATCTGAAGCTGCTCGTCGTTGAGAGCGAGCGAGAACTCGGCCATGGCACTCTCCCGTCCCGAGGGGTTGGAGCTCTGGCCCCGACTCTAACGGCGCTCACTCGGCAGCTCCTCCACGACCGCAGCGACTACCAGGAGCCACCGCCGCCACCGCCGCCGCCTCCACCCGACGAGCCCCCGCCGCCGGAGCCCGATCCGCTGGAGCTGGGCGGGGTGGACGACAGCGACGAGCTGGCCGACGAGGTGAAGCCCTCGGTGGCGGAGTTGAAGGCCATGGCGTCGAAGCCTGCGGTCCCCACGAACCACGCCCCGTTGGTGCCCGTGGAGGGGACTGCCTCGGCGCCCAGTGGGGCGAAGGTGCGGGCCCAGCGGTTGGCCTCGCCCATGACGATGGCGTAGGGCAGGTACTCCGAGAAGATGTTGCGCTGCTCGGCCCACCGGGCGCGGGGCGCCTCGGAGTCCTCTATGAATCGCTGGAAGCCCAGGGACCTTCGGAACATGCCGGTGCCCGCCGCGGTCCGGTGGGGGAAGCGCCCGGCGAACAACAGCAGGGCCAAGGCTCCGATCACCAGTGGTACGCCCAGCAGGGCGGAGTGGGTGACCGCTGCCAGGGCCGCTGTGATGGCCAGGGCGAGCAGGCTGAGCACCAACCCGAGCGCCCGCCAAGCGAGGCGGACCTTGTCGGGGCGCCTGGGGAACCATTGCCGCTCCACCGCATCGGCGTAGACCGCTTGGATCACGGCCTTGAGCTTGGCGGAGAAGGTCTGGTTCAGGCTGGAGAGGAGCACCTTCCCGTCAGTGCCCGCGAAGAGGTTGTTCATCAGCATCATCTCGTAGCTGAGCCAGGTGGGATCCTCGGTGCGCAGGCGCACCAGCTGGTAATCGGCCTTGCGCCCCTCGCCCAACTGCTCGATGCGCAGCGCCCCACGCACTGCCAGGTCAACGATGGTGGCGGTGACGTCGCGAGGCGTGACCGTCTCGTCCAGCACGATCGCCATCTGGGCCGGCCGGATGCCGTCGGGGGGCTCGAACTCCACCGGTGAGCCCTGCTCGGCCCCGAACAGGGGCACCCGCTCGCCCTCCGTGCCGGCGGGGGCGAAGGCAACGTCCACATGCGAGCCCACAGCCCGGCGGTCGCGCCCGATCCGGAACCCCAGGAACGCCACGGCGCCCACGGCCAGCACCAACAGCACGAGGGAGCCGATCACCGTGAAGGGCGTGAGCGAGAAAGCCCGCGCTAGCGACCACCTCTCGGCGAAGTAGGTGGGGGCTGCTGTGGTACCGGCAGGCACCGCTGCGGCCACGGTGAGGTTGGTCCCGGGCACCACGAGCTGTTGGGAGAAGGCGGCCACGGGTCCCTCGGCCCCCAGGGCCGAGCAGGCTGTAGTCGACCCGGGTGGCCCGGCGTAGCAGGCGGCCCCGGTGACCGGTGCGGGCATCTCCACGAGGGCGTTCACCTCGTAGAGGGGGACCGACCAGCCGACGCCCACCACGTTCCAGTAGAGCTCCTGGAAGTTGGGGTAGGGGGTCACGATCCCCTCTATGCGGTATCCGATCACGTAGTGGTGGGTACCCGAGACGGTGATGTCGGGGTTGCCGACGCGCAGGCGGACGCCGTTGTCCTCCTCCTCGATGGTCAGGTCGGCCGGGGCTCCCGTCGGGCTGGAGGCGGTGACGTCGCTGATGCGGTAGACGCGATCCCACTGCTCGTTGCAGCCCTGGCGCAGGAGGATCTCGCGGAAGATGCCCCGGCGCGCCCCGCTGACCGGGCCGAAGTCGTAACTGATCTGCTCGGTGAACCGGGCCGACCCGTCGGCCTCGACCGTCACCTCGATGTCGTACCGGCGAGCCGATTCGGCGAATCCCTCGGGGGGAGGCGGGACATGAGGACCGCTAGCGGGCGGTTGCACCCCCGGCGGCGGGGGAGGGTCGGGGTCGGCCCCGTCGCACACGATGTCGTCGCGGACCTCCCCAGTGGGCAGGCTGGTGGCCCCGACGATCGATGAGACCACGGCGATCACGGCGAAGACCACTACCGCGATCGCGGCGATGATGGCGATGGAGAACGACTGGGAGCGGCGGATGTCGCCAGCCTCGCGCATCCGTCCCTCCGCGGTCCCGATCTAGCGGCGAAGGGCGGTGCCCTGGGGCGTGTCCTCCACCACGTAGCCGAGGGCCTCGATCTCGGAGCGCAAGGCATCGGCCGTGGCCCAGTCGCGTGCCGCACGGGCCTCGTCGCGCCGGCGGGCCAGCTCGGCAGCCTCGTCGTCGACCTCGCCCGCATCGGCCTTCAGCTCCAGGCCCACGGCACGGCACATCTCGGCAACCGCAGCGGCCAGGGCGGCCGCACGGGCCAGATCGCCCTCGTCGGCGGCCTGGTTGGCCTGCCCCACGGCCGTGAACATCGCCGCCACCGCGCCAGGCGTGTCGAGATCGTCGTCCATGTGCTCCTGGAAGGCAGCGAGCGTGGGCTCGTCGGCACCCGCCTCGGGCCAGTCGCCCGCCCGGCGTGCGAGCGAGTCGAGCCGTTCGAGGGCCCTTGAGGCATCGGCCGTGGTGGTGGGCGTGACCTCCAGCGGCGAGCGGTAGTGGGCGCGCAGCACCAGCAGCCGGTAGGCACGGGGGTCGACCGACTCGATCAGGTCCACCAGGTTCACGAAGTTCCCCGTGGACTTCGACATCTTCTCGCCGCCCACCTCCACGAAGCCGTTGTGCACCCAGAGCCCCGCGAAGGCCCGCCCCGCCGCCACGGCCTGGGCCCTCTCGTTCTCGTGGTGGGGGAAGGCCAGGTCCTGGCCGCCACCGTGGATGTCGAACCCCTCACCGAGCAGGTCGAGCGCCATCACCACGCACTCGGTGTGCCAGCCGGGCCGCCCCTGCCCCCAGGGCGACGGCCAGGAGGGCTCGTCCGGCTTGGCCTTCTTCCAGAGGGCGAAGTCGACCGGCGAGCGCTTGTCGTCGTCCACCTCCACCCGGGCTCCCGCCCTGAGCGACTCGACCGACTGGCGAGCCAGCAGGCCGTAGTCGGGCACCGAATCGGCCTGGAAGTAGACGCCGTCGCTGGTCTCGTAGGCCTTGCCCGAGCCCACCAGCGAGCCGATCATCGCGACCATCTGCTCGACGTACGCCGTGGCGTGCGGGGTCTCGGTGGGCGGGGCGACGCCCAGCGCATCCATCACCTGCCACCACAGCTGCTCGTAGTCGGCCGCCACCTCCCCGGTGGCGCGACCCTCCTGGGCGGCGCGGTCGATGATCTTGTCGTCGATGTCGGTGATGTTGGAGACGTAGCGCACCTCGTAGCCCGACCAGGTGAGGTAGTGGCGCAGGACGTCGAACACCAGGGCGAAGCGCCCGTGGCCGAGGTGGGGCGGCCCGTACACCGTGGGCCCGCACACGTACATGGAGACCTGACCCGGCACTCGGGGCTGGAGGGGGCGCAGGTCGCCGGATGCGGTGTCGTGGAGGCGCAACACGGCCCACATCGTAGGGGTAGCTCCAGGGCCCAGGAGGGGGCCGCGCTCAGCGAGCCAGCGATGAGGGGAGCCGGCGGGCCACCCCCTGGCCGAGCAGCGCCACCACCATCGCCAGGCAGAACGCCAGCGAAAGCCCGGCGGCCTCGTCCCAACCCCGCTGGGCCCCGAGGGCAACCAGCGCTCCGGCGGCACCCGTGCCCAGGGCGGTCCCGAGGGTGTCGCAGAGCTGCATGCTGGCGGTGGCCGACCCCTCCCTGCCCGGCTCGGCCCGGGCCAGGACGGTCAGCGAGATGGGCGAGTAGGCCAGTCCCATGGCGAAGCCCGCCACAGCCCACGTGACCGGCGTGATGACCACGGGCAACGAGCCGAACGCCACGAGGGCGGTGGCCCCCACACCCACGGCCACCAGCCCCAGCCCGACCCTCACCAGAAGGCGAGGCCCGGTCCTGGCCACCAACCGGGCCTGCGACCAGGAACCCACGGTCCACGCCAGGGCGCCCGCGGTGAGCACTCCCCCGGCGGCCGTGGGGCTGAGGCCCCGCACGGAGGTGAGGGTGAGCGGCACGTAGGCGTCGGCGGCGAAGAAGGCGAAGGTGATCGTGCCCCTCACGAGCACCGCCGCCGGCAGGCCGGGGCGAGCCCTGAGGGTGCCTGGGGGCGTGAGCCGCACGAGGGCGTTCAGGCCGATGGCCCCGCCCACGGCCACGAACCCCACCGCCGCCAGCCAGCTCTCCTGCCCGAGCCCCGCGAGCAGGAGAGCGGCACCAAGAGCCAGCCTTGCGGCACCCCAGAGGGACGCCGACGGCGTGCCGTCCTGCTCGCCCGGTGGCGGCAGGCGCCGGACGCCCGCCACGGCCATAGATCCGCACCCGACCAGCACCGGCACCAAGCCGATGAACACCCACCTCCAGCCAACGGCCTCGCCCACCAACCCCGACACGCCTGGCCCGATGAGCGCAGGCACCACCCACGCTGTCGACAGCAGGGCCATCATCGAGGGGCGAGCCTCGTGCGGGTAGGCCCTGCCGATGCAGACGTAGGCGAGGGCGGGCAGCGCTCCGGCTCCCATGCCCTGGAGCGCCCGGCCCACCACGAGGACGATCATCGAAGGCGCCAGGCCGCCGATCACCAAGCCCGCACCGAAGATCACCAGCCCACCGACGATCGGCACCGAGGGGTGCACCCGATCGGCCAGGTGCCCGGCCACCACGATGCCCATGAGGCTGCCCAGGAAGAACGCGCTGAACACCCATCCGTAGAGGTGGAGGTCGCCCAGGTCGGCCTCGGCCAGGGGCATGATCGTGGCGATGGCGAGCGACTCGAACGCCATGAGGGTGATCGTGAGGATCAGCCCCCAGGTGAGGAGCCGCAGACCGGGGCCGAAGAGCAGCGCTCCGACTCCGCTGGCTCCACCCTGCTCGTTCACGTCGGCAGGGTAGAGCACCACCCCGGACGACCTGGAGCCACCAGCGATCCGCCAACTGGCTCTCACCTCCGACGCCGACCCGCCCGGCGAGAACCCCCTGGGCCCGTTGGGGGCGGGCGGCAGGCTCCGGGCGTGCGGCTAGCTTCTGGGGCGTGGACGAACGTGGTTGGTCGGTGCCCGACAAGCCCTCGCTGGAGGGGGTAGAAGCGCGTTGGGCGGCCGTGTGGGACCAGCAGGGCACCTACCGCTTCGACCGCACCAAGCCCCGTGAAGACGTCTACTCCATCGACACTCCCCCGCCCACCGTGTCGGGCTCGCTGCACGTGGGCCACGTGTTCTCCTACACCCACACCGACACCCTGGCCCGCTACCACCGGATGCGCGGCCGGGAGGTCTTCTACCCCATGGGCTGGGACGACAACGGCCTGCCCACCGAGCGCCGGGTGCAGAACCACTACGGCGTGCAGTGCGACCCCTCCCTGGCCTACGACCCAGCTTTCCAGCCGCCCGCCGAGCCCCCGGCCAAGCCCAAGAAGGGCAAGTCGCCCCCGCCGCTGCACATCTCGCGGCGCAACTTCGTGGAGCTCTGCCACGAGCTGACCGCCACCGACGAGAAGGCCTTCGAGGAGCTGTGGCGGAACCTGGGCCTCTCGGTGGACTGGTCGTACACCTACGCCACCATCGACGAGCGATCCCAGCGCGTCGCCCAGCGGGCCTTCCTGCGCAACCTCGCCCGCGGCGAGGTCGACGCCGCCGAGGCGCCCGCGCTGTGGGACGTCCCCTTCCGCACCGCCGTG
>CAYNQN010000071.1:7846-8886 GCA_964399375.1 uncultured Rhabdothermincola sp.
CGATGGGGTGGTGATGATCGAGACCACCCGCCCCGAGCTGATCCCGGCCTGCGTGGCGCTGGTGGCCCACCCCGACGACGAGCGCTACAAGCCCCTGTTCGGCACCACCGTGCGCACCCCCCTGTTCGGGGTGGAGGTGGAGGTGCGGGCCCACGAGCTGGCCGATCCCGAGAAGGGCTCGGGCATCGCCATGATCTGCACCTTCGGCGATACCACCGACGTCATCTGGTGGCGTGAACTGCAGCTCGACACCCGCTCCATCGTCACCGAGCGCGGCCGCATCCAACAGGAGACCCCCGCCTGGATCTCCGCGGCCGACGCCGACCCCGACGCCGAAGAGCGATTCGCGGCGATGGCCGGCAAGACCGTCAAGCAGGCCCAGGCCATCGTCGTCGAGCAGCTGCGCGAGGCCGGCCAGCTCGACGGCGAGCCCCGGGCCATCAGCCACCCGGTGAAGTTCTACGAGCGCGGCGACCGCCCGCTGGAGATCATCACCAGCCGCCAGTGGTACATCCGCAACGGCGGCCGCGACACCGACCTGCGCGAGGCCCTGCTGCAACGGGGCAAGGAGCTGGCCTGGCACCCCGCCTACATGCAGGCCCGCTTCGAGAACTGGACCAACGGCCTCAACGGCGACTGGCTGGTCTCGCGCCAGCGCTACTTCGGCGTGCCCTTCCCCGTCTGGTACCCGGTCGGCGACGACGGCACCCCCGACTACGAGACCTTCATCCTCGCCGACGAAGCGGCCTTGCCCGTCGACCCTTCCTCGGCCGCCCCTCCGGGCTACGACGAGAGCCAGCGGGGCGAGCCCGGTGGGTTCGTCGGCGACCCTGACATCATGGACACGTGGGCCACGTCATCGCTCACTCCCCAGATCGCCACCGGTTGGGGCGACGACCCCGACTTGTTCGAGCGCACCTTCCCGATGGACCTGCGCCCCCAGGGCCACGACATCATCCGCACCTGGACCTTCTCCACTGTGCTGCGCTCGCACCTCGAGCACGGATCGCTGCCGTGGGCCAACGTCGCCCTGTCGGGGT
>CAYNQN010000072.1:0-983 GCA_964399375.1 uncultured Rhabdothermincola sp.
TGAACTGCGCCGTGAAGGCGTGCGTGCCCTCGGCCAGGTCGGAAGTCGAGAGAGTCGCCGATCCACCGGTCGCAGCGGCCGTGCCGATCTCGGTGCCACCGTCGAAGAACTTCACAGTGCCCGTGGCATCAGAGGGAGAAACGGCGGCGGTGATCTCCGTGGGCAAGCCCTCGTGGTTCGACCCTTCTGGGGAGACCGACAACGAGGTTGCGGTCGCCACAGGAGAGCCCGCTGCAACAACCCGCTGGAGAACTCGGGCCGATGCCGAGCTCTCGAAGTTGAAATCCGACGGGGTGTAGACGGCCCAGACCTCGTAGAGGCCTGGCGGCAACGTCGCTGAAGCAGCGCCGTTGGAGAGACGGGCGAGGCCACGTCCATTCGTAGAGGTGGACGTCGACACGTTCACCACACCCAACGAAGTCACCGCCCCACTACCAGCGAGCTCGGCGAAGTACTCCACAGTGCCGGGGGCGTTGTACGTCACGAAGCCGTTGATCTGGCTCCACGCAGTGCCCTGCAGCGCTGGCTGCGGGTTCGAGGAGCCGACGGCGAAGATCGACTGGAGCTGCGTTGCCGTGGGCATGGGAGTGGGCGACCCTGGAGTCACCACCTCGAAGGTGAAGGTGGTCTGGCCCGGGACCATGCCCTTGTTGCCGTAGACCGACGATGTCACGTCGTACTTGATGGTCAGGGTGTGCTCCCCCAGCACCGACGTGACCGATGACGGCACCTGGAAGACACCGAAGAGGCCCGTGTCGCATAGAGCGTCACCACCTAAGGAAGGAGAGCCCAGCAGGGTGTCCCCCTCCCAGAAGGTGACGAACGAGGCGGGGATGTTGCAGTTCGGTTGGGCGAGGCCATCGGGCCAGGTGCCGCGGGCGAAGGTCGTCGTGTCCTGCGTCTTTGTGCCGGGGAAGGCTGTTTCCAGCGTGGCGAGGATCGCCTTGCGCGCGTCCGGGTTTGGTACGGCGCCGGTAACGACC
>CAYNQN010000072.1:993-8807 GCA_964399375.1 uncultured Rhabdothermincola sp.
GCCACAGGCTCTGTCCCTGGGGAACCACCCCCGCCCCGTACGTGGTCTCGGATACCACCTCGACACCTGCCGGCGGGGAATCTCCCGACACCGTGACTGTGACCACGTTGGACGGTGGGCTGCTGAACCACCAACTGCTGCCGATGCCGAGCTCGAACGTCATCCTCAGCTGGTGGACGCCCGCCGGCAGGCCGATCTTCGTGATGACGTCGGTCACGCCGCCGTAGACTCCGCAATCGCACACCGTAACCCCGGAGCCGACCGGGTTGCCGTTCTGGTCGACCAGCTGCAAATGTCCTTCGACAACGGCGTCGAATGGGCCGTGGGTGCCAGTTGGGGGGTCGATATGGGTACGGACCTCGAAGAGCTCACCCGCCTGGACCTCAGCCGGGGCGCTGGCGGTGAGCGTCACCGGCGTCTTCTCAACTGGTGGTTGCACTACATAGTTGACCGACGGCCCGGGGTCACTCAAGGCGAAGACCGTGCGACTACTGGCAGACCCCCCAGGGATGTAGCGGGCCCACAACTCGTTATCACCCTGCGGGAGTGGCGGGACTGAACTGCTCAGCCCCGACGCTGGCGTCGTGAACCTTGCAACCTTCGACGTGCCCGCTCCTACCGTGGCGTTGGTGCGGCCCAGGAAGAGGTCACCGGAGTAGAACTCGACCACCGGGGCGGAGGACGGGAAGCTGGTCGGTCCAGAGGTGGTCACCGTGGCTGAGAGCACCACGGGCTGGCCGTAGAAGCTCGAGGGCATGTCCACCGAGACGGCCGACACCGATGTGGGCTGCGCAGCTGCTGGCGGGGTCATGGTCAACGACAGGGAGGTTCCCGTACCTGCCAGATTGTTGATGGCCGAGGCCAGAGAAGCCCCTGTCGTGGTTATGCAAGAGCCAGCTGGGACCTGCGGCACGTAGAAGCCAGTCTGGGACAGGTTCACTGGTCCGGCTATGCCGTCACGGGTCCCGGAGAGCTCCAGCTCGAAGGGGCCGACGGCGCAACCGGACGAGAAGCTGAACGGACCCGAGCCAAGGTTGCCCCCCGTCACCTGGAACCACAGCTGGGTGTCCAGGTCTGCGGAGTTGTCGGATGCGACAAGACCTGATGCTGACCCCGTCTGCGCCAAACGCCCGGTTACCGTCCCTCCGGGCACCGTGAGAGTCAGGTCGCTGGACAGCAGGGTGCCGGCGAGCTGGACGTTGCCGTCGGGATCCGTGCGGAAGGCGCCGTTGTAGGAGGCCGAGCCGGGCAGGGCCAGGCTGTCGGCACCGTTCAGGTCGATGGTGCCCGAGACGGCCAGACTCTGGCCGGTGTTCGTGGCCCAGATCGAGTCGTACTGGCCGAGGCCGACCGTCGGGAGGTAGTTGTGGTCGCCTGCGTACTCGACCCGGATGGCGTGCCCACCGAGGGCGGGGTTGCTTCGGGTCACCGGCTCGTAGGCACCGCCGACCAGCTGTTGGGTGCTGACCAGCTCCTCGTTGTCATAGATGCGCACGGTGCCCGTGGGTGTGGGTCCGGAGCTGATCGGAGTCACCGTCCCGCTGAGGTCCGTGGTCCGGGCGAACGGGAACAGGGAGTAGGGATCGCCTAGCTGCACCGGGTTGGGGCTCCCTCCGATGGTGGCCACGACCCGTGTTCGGTTGGCGGGGTTGGTCACGATCACTGTGGCGGGCGCCGAGCTCGAAGACTCGTAGCCGGGACCGCCCAGGTAGTTGGCGGTGATGCTCCGGTTGCCGATGGCGTTCAGGGTGGCGTCGAGGGCGGCGATGCCGGTGCCCTGGTCGACCTCGGCCAAGCCGAGCACGGTTGGTCCGTCGTTGAAGCGGACGGCGCCGACCGGCGCCCCCAGCTCGCCCACCACGTGGGCGGTGAGGCGGCTCTGGTAGCCGGCGGCCACGATGTTTGGGCTAGCGGTCATGGTTGTCGCTGTTGGGATGCTCTGCGAAGCCGAACCGATGACGGTGGTTGACATGATGGGCGCCGCCACCTCGCCCACGGGCCAGCACTCGACTGATGCTTCGGAGACGGAGCCGGCCTTGAACACGTAGCCAGAGGTTGCCTCGTTGGTCCCCGCCATTCGGGTCTGGACGGTCGAGCCCAACGGGCCTGTGGCACGGAGGTTCAGGTCGATGGCTGGGAAAGTGAAAAACGTCTCCATCGTGGGCGGAACGGGATTCTTGGGCACGAAGGGCACAAAGAGCACGATCCGGGCTGGCGAGAAAGACTCGTCGACCGACACGGTAAAGGGACCGTCCACTCCCGATGCGGTGCCGGAGACCACCGAGATGCTCTCCACGGAAGTGTTGGTGGGCAGGTCGAACATCAACCTGATGTCCTTGAGGTAGTTCACCGGCACGATGCCGATGACGCTGTCCTTCTCGTCGGGGAAGGCTCCGCCGGCATGAGCGATGCGGACAGTGAACTCAGAGTCGGGTTCCACCGTGGGCGGGAACGTCACGGAAAAGTCCATCTGATTGGTCTCCGGCTGGCGCTGGCCGATGGCCTCGCCGACGCAATCCACCGGCCAGCTGATGTTGTTGGTGTCGGTGTCACCACCCTGAGCGCCGGCCACCGATGGCGGAGGCACCGCCAACGCGAGCAGCGAGCCGATGAGCGCCAACACCAGCAGCGCCACGGTGGCGGCGCGCCACCTCTTCATGTGTGCAGACGCGGCCGCGCCGCGCGCACTTCCAACGAACGACTTACTCATGGAACCCCCCTGTTGACTGCTACTTGCTCTTGACTGACTGACTGACTTACTGACTTGTTGAGCTCGTTCTCTTCGTTCAGATCGGCCGGTGGGTGACCGACAATCCGCAAGGAGCTCCGTCAGCGGAGCTCGGGCGCCGCCCAGGCGACCGACGAAGCGCTAGGAGCCCGCGGCTACTGCCGGGCAGGACCCGCCGGCCTCCGAGTAGGACCCGCCGGTCGTTCAACGCCGCGCTCCCGGCGACGGAGTGGCACGGGAAGGTGCCTCCGGAGACGAGGCCCGGGCGTGCCCTTCCACGAGCGAGTCGCGCAGCGCCACGATGGCGGGGCGATCGTGATCGGAACCGCGGAAGGCGATGGAGATGGGAACCACCCAGCCGGTCTGGTCCACCGGGATCTCCACCAGCTCGCCAGAGGCCAGCTCCGCGGCCACTGCCGAGCGGGCCGCCACACGCAACCCGCCCTGGTCGCCTCCGTCTGGCCCGTTCGCCTCGTCGGCAGCTTCGGTGGCGGGCCCGGTGTGAGCAGCGCCGTTGGTGCCCGACGAGACGAGGCCCATGGGGAACCCGCCCAGCTCCGCCAGCGACACCGGCGAGCGCCGGGTGGCCAAGGGGTGCTCGGGAGGTGCGACCCAAAGGACCGGGTCGGTGAAGAGGGCCTCGATGGTGATGCTCGCCGGCGAGTCCGGTGGCTCGGCGCCCAGACTCACATCGGCCTCGGCATCGCCCTGCGCCTCTGCGCCGTCGGAGCCTTCGCCGTTGCCGTTCACCGCAGCCCGGCCGGAGGAGGAGGCTGCCACCTCGGTGGCGAGGGCGTCGCTCTGGGTGAACACGCCCAGGGCCACGTCGATGCTGCCGTCGGCCAGGCCGGCAAGAGCGCTCGGTGCGTCCTCGCCCACGGACGTCTCCATCCGGCCGCCGGGGAACCCTTCGAGGAGAGGCAGCACCGCTCCACGGACGGAGCGCTGGATCCTCACCCGCACAAGGTCGTCGTCGTCGACCACCGCCAGGGCCTGATCGACCAGAGCGACGCACTGGGTCGCGTATGGCAACAGGCGGAACCCTGCCGTTGTGGGCTGCATCCCGTAGGCCGTGCGTGAGAACAGCTTCACGCCGACTCGGCGCTCCAGCCGGCGGATCCGTTCCGATACCGACTGCTGCGATACGCCGACCTTCAGCGCAGCACGCGTAACGGAGCGCTCGGAGGCCACAAGAAGGAACGAACGGAGATCATCGATGCTCA
Source organism: uncultured Rhabdothermincola sp. (assembly GCA_964399375.1). Classification (GTDB taxonomy): domain Bacteria; phylum Actinomycetota; class Acidimicrobiia; order Acidimicrobiales; family Acidimicrobilacustridaceae; genus CAYNQN01. Next base: position 4,945 of record CAYNQN010000072.1, read on the forward strand.
GCGCCACGTTCACCCCTCACATGTCAGACCCGGCTCCGGACTTCAGAACCGGTACAGAGAGACTGTACCTACCCTCCAGCCTAAATACCAGTACCTCACAGAGATTTCTTGGACCAGGTACGGACCTGCCCCTATGCCTTACCGACAGGACCGCTACGCCTGCGACCAGGTGTTTTTGCCTCTGATCCTGGGGTGAATCAGGTCAGGGCAGTCGGCTATCAGGCCACAAGAGAAATTTCTCTCCCACTCATCGGACATCCCAGGCGGCCCTCCGAGGGCCCCGAGTTGCTCCCGGAAGGGTCGAGGAAGGACCGCTCTCGTGCACCCGCAGCGGTGCTTCCGGAGTGATCTGGCCCGTTCATCGGGGGTGTAGCTTTCGACCCGATGATCGCGGCAGGCGGTGACGGGGCGGGTGTTCAAATAGCGGGAGACACCAAGGGCGGGGTCGTCGCCGAGGGGCTCGTGAAGCGGTTCAAATCGCTCACGGCGCTGGACCACCTCGACCTCTCGGTGGCCGAGGGCACGGTGGTGGGCCTCCTAGGGCCCAACGGCGCGGGCAAGACGACCACCATCCGCATCCTCACCACGCTGCTGCAGCCCGACGAGGGCCGGGCGACGGTGGCCGGCTACGACGTGATGACCCAGCCACAGCTGGTGCGAGCGGTGATCGGGGTCACCGGCCAGTACGCAGCGGTCGACGAGGACCTGAGCGGGCGAGAGAACCTTGTGCTCGTCGGGCGGCTGTCCAGGCTCTCGAAACGCCAGGCCAAGGCTCGGGCCGACGAGCTGCTGGAGGCGTTCTCGCTCACGGAGGCCGCCGGCCGGCCACTGCGCACCTACTCGGGGGGCATGCGCCGGCGCCTCGACCTGGCCGGCAGCCTCACCGTGTCTCCCCCGGTGCTCTTCCTCGCCGAGCCCACCACCGGGCCCGATCCTCGCAGCCGCCTGGACCTCTGGGACGTCATCGCCGAGCTGCGAGACCAGGGCACCACGATCGTGCTCACCACCCAGTACCTGGAGGAGGCCGACCAGCTCGCCCAGCGCATCAACGTGGTGGACGGCGGCCGGATCATCGCCGAGGGAACGGCCGACGAGCTGAAGGGCCGGGTGGGCGGCGACGTGCTCGACCTCGCCCTCGGCGACCGCTCGGCGCTCGATCCCACCATCGAGCTGCTCACGCGGACCTTCGGGGTGCGTCGTGACGACATGGTGGTGGACGTGCCGCTGGGCCGGATCCAGGTGCCCGTCGCCACCGGGTCGAGCGCACTGGTGAACGCCCTGCGAGCGCTCGACTCCGAGGGCACCGCCATCGCCGACATCTCGCTGCGGCGACCCTCCCTCGACGACGTGTTCCTCGCGCTCACCGGTCATGCCGCCGAGGAGGCAGCGCCCGCACCGGGAGCGGCTGCCGTGGGCACACAGAGGAGGAGCGCATGAGCACCGAGACCATGCACACGTCCGAGGCCATGCAGACCGCCGAGCAGCGCGCAGCGCTCCCGCCGCTGCGGGTGCTGGCCGACATCGCCCTGGTGACCGAGCGCAACCTCCGGAAGATCCCGCGCAACCCCCGCCTCATCGTGTTCACCACCATCCAGCCGATCCTGCAGCTGGTGCTGTTCGTATTCATCTTCGGTGCGATCGCCAGCGTGGGAGACGACATCTCCTACAAGGAGTTCGTGGTGCCCGCAGTGCTCATCCAGTCGGTGACCTTCGCCGCCATGACCTCGGGCATCGGGATCGCCAACGACCTGCGCACCGGCATGGTCGATCGGCTCCGCTCGCTTCCCATGGCGCGCTCCGCCTTCCTGGTGGGGCGCACGGCCAGCGACAGCGCACGACTGGGCATCCAGGCGTGCCTGCTGGTGATCGTCGGGCTGATCATCGGCTTCAGGTTCCAGGCCGGCGTGCTGTCGGCCCTGGGCATGGTGGCGGTGGTGGTGCTGTTCGGCGTGGCCCTCACCACGTTCTCGGCCTGGGTGGGCCTGGCGGTAGGCGACCCCGACGCCGTCCAGGCGGCGGTGTTCATCCCGATGCTTCCCCTGGTGTTCACCAGCTCGGCCTTCGCCCCCGTTAGCGCCCTACCGGAGTGGATGCAGCCCATCGCCACCATCAACCCGGTGACCGCCGCCATCAACACCGCACGGGGCCTGGCCCTGGGCAACGACGCACTGGTGGCGGTGAGCGACACGACGCTCGCAACCGCATCGCTGCAGTTCGCCGCCTGGTGGATCGTGATAGTCGGCGTGTTCACCGCTCTGGCGGTCCGCCGCTACCGCCTCGGCTAGTTGGCTCCGAGGTTTGAGCGGAAGGCCTCGACCAGGCTTCCGAAGTAGTCGACCAGCTCGGCGGGATCGGACGGGAACCTGCCGGTGACGCGGAGGTCGGTGACACCGGCCTCGTAGAGATCGGCGGCCGAGGCAAACGTCGCTGCGAGGTCGGGCGCACCCCCGGCACCCGTGATCACGTGCAGGGTGCCGAGAACGTCGAAGCTCTTGGTCTCGTAGCCGGCTTCCGCGACGGCTTCACGCATCTGGGCGATCCCCGTTGCCGGGTCGTCGGCCGCTGGGCCCCAGGGGATCCAGCCGCTGCCGAAGCGCCCGAGGCGGCCGGCCACCCTTTGGTTCACGGTGCCGCTCACCCAGATGGGCACTCCCCCGGGCTGGGCGGGCTTGGGCATCATGTGGATCCCCTCGAACGACAGCTCGGGCGAGACGAAGCTGGTGGGGTTCGTGGTCCACAGTGCCTGGCAGACCTCGAGGGTGCGATCGAGCAGCCGACCGCGGCCATCGAAGGCCAGACCCGCCGCCTCGTACTCCTCGCGCTGCCAACCCACGCCGACGCCCATGTCGAGCCTTCCCCCCGAGAGCACGTCGAGCGTCGACATCTGCTTTGCCAGCACCACCGGCCGGCGCAGCGACGCAATGAGGATGGAGGTCATCAAGCGTGCCCGCTGGGTGATGCCTGCCAGCATCGACAGCAGCACGATGGGCTCGAGCCAGTGGCCGTCGGGCCCGGTGGGCTGCCGGCCGCCCTCCCGGCCCCCCAGCTCCGGCTTGGCGTAGGCGTCGAGGTCCTCACCGAAGACGACGTGGTCCGACACGGCCAGCCGATCGATGCCCGCCTCGTCGGCCGCCCTGGCCCGCTGGATGAGGTGGTCCCAGCTCGTCGGGTCCTGTTCGAAGTTCAACAGGTTGATGGAGAGCCGAGGGATCGGTCGTTCGCTCATCCCAGGATCATCGCACCGGGACGCCCCGAAGGGCAGCCCCTCGCCCTACGACACGCGGAGCACCACGGCGATCCCGATGCCGAGTGCGGCGACGATGGCGCCGTACGAACCGAGGATGGCCCCCATCAGCCAGCGAAACTGCCAATCCATCTTGTCTACAAGCTTGTCGAACTTGCCCTCGAGCTCCCTGAAGTCGCCCTTGAGCTCACTCTTGACCGAGTTGAGATCGGTCTTGGTGGCGAGATCGTTGGAGAAGAGGCTCTCAGCCAGTGCCATGGCTGTCTCCTCTCCGTTGGTCGCCTTGAACGACTCGATCATGTTGTGACGCTGTTCCTGCGTGAGCACGATGCTCCCTCTCTACTCCCGAAGACAGTCCTGGTTGAGGGCCCGAAAGCCGAGGCGCCACTGATCGCTGCGGGTGGCGGAGGGAGCTCGAAGCTCCTAGGTGCTGCTTATGTTGCTCATCATATCATAGCTATCCCCTGTGTCAATAGGCCCAGCGTGTTCCTTGTAGAAGGAAAACAGAGGAGGCCGGGGCGTGAGCCCCGGCCTCCTTCTATCGGGCCGATCGGCCCTGTGTTCGTGCTCTTGGGCTACAGCTCGGTGGGGATCACCGTGGTGTAGCGGTAGAGGAACG
>CAYNQN010000073.1:0-8793 GCA_964399375.1 uncultured Rhabdothermincola sp.
ACCCTCACGTCCTTTCGGACACAGGAACCTGAATCCTGCGCGTCTACCAATTCCGCCACTCGCGCGAGTAGGCCCTGAGAGGCTAGCCGGACGGGGGCTGGTGCCGGTCCTCCAGGAGCGGCCTTTCGGGCCCGAGCTCCAGGGGACCGCCCTGCGGCGGGGGCTCGGGGCGGCTCGCCAGTATCGTTGCGGATCGTGGGTCTCCAGGGTTTCGAGCGCAAGCTCGAGAACGCCGTAGAGGGCGCCTTCGCTCGGGTCTTCCGCTCCGGGCTGCGCCCTGTCGAGCTCGGCCGCCGCCTGGTCCGGGAGATGGACGACGGCCGCTCGGTGGACGTGAGGGGCCGCACCGTGGTGCCCAACTCGTTCACCGTCTGGATCTCGCCCACCGACAGCGACCAGTTCGCCGAGATAGACGAGCACCTCTGCCGGGAGCTGGCCGATGCAGCTCGCGAGCACGCCCGCGACGAGGGCTACCACTTCCTCGGCCCGGTGAGCGCCGAGCTGGTGACCGACGACCGGCTCCGCACCGGGACCTTTCGCATCGACGCCATCCTCAAGGCCGGCCCAGGCGGCACGAGCGCCGGGTCGCTGCTGCTGCCCAACGACGATCGCTACGTGCTGGCCGACCACACGGTGGTGGTGGGCAGGCTCAGCGAGTGCGACATCACGATCATGGACAGCAACGTGAGCCGTCGCCATGCCGAGCTCCGCCCCCACGGCGAGGGCTACGAGGTGGTCGACCTCGGCTCCACCAACGGCACGCGGGTGAACGGGGTGAAGGTCGCCGAGCGGATCCTGCGCGACGGCGACGAGATCGCCTTCGGGAACACGCGCATGATCTTCCAGGCCTCCTGACGGGTCATGTCCGACCAGCTGCTCTTCGCTCTCAAGCTGTGCCTGCTGGCGCTGCTCTACCTCTTCTTCTTCCGCGTGCTGCGTGCGGTGTGGGCCGAGCTGCGCCCCCCTACGACCACCCCTGCCCCTGCGGCCGCCCCCGGTGCCGGGCAGGCGCAGCAGCGCCAGATCCCGCCCCCGGTGCCTGCCCCACCCGCTCCGTTGCTGCGGCACCTGGTGGTGGTGGAGCCGGCGGACCAGGCCGGGCGCTCCTTCCCCATGGAGGGCGAGGTGACGGTGGGCAGGGCGCCGGGCTGCGGGGTGCAGGTGGTGGACGACTCGTTCGTCTCGCAGGTGCACGCCCGCGTGTTCGGTGCCGAGGGTGCCTGGCAGGTGGAGGACATGGGCTCCACGAACGGGACCTTCGTCAACGAGCAGAGGGTGGGTGGCCCTGCGGCGATCCGTGTGGGTGACCGCCTGAGGGTCGGCAGCACCGTGCTGGAGATGCGATGAGCCCGCCGACCGAGCCAGCCGAGCCAGCCGAGCCGAACGAGCCTGCCGTCGGGTTCCGCTGGGGAGCGGTGACCGACAAGGGGCGGGTACGCGACGGCAACGAGGACTACATGTCGGCATCCGACGGCTTCTTCGTGGTGGCCGACGGGATGGGCGGGCACCTGGGCGGCGAGACGGCCTCCCACGTCGCCGTGGAGACCCTTAGGGAGATGTTCGCGGGGGCGATCACCCAGGGCAACCCCGGTGACACGGCCGCCCTCGTGCAAGCAGTCGAGCTCGCCAACGACGAGATCCTGCGCCAGTCGATGTCCGATGCGGAGCTGGAGGGCATGGGCACCACCCTCTGCGCCCTCGTCAGGGTCACCACCACCGGCGGCGAGCAGTTGGCCGTGGTGAACGTGGGCGACTCGCGCCTCTACCTGCTGAGGGCGGGGGAGCTGCGCCAGGTGACCGACGACCACAGCCTGGTGGCCACGCTCGAGCGCCAGGGCCGCCTCACGCCCGCCGAGGCCGCCGTGCACCCCCAGCGCAACATCCTCACCAGGGCGCTGGGCATCGACGACCAGGTGATGGTGGACAGCTGGGAGCTGGACCCCGTGGCCGGCGACCGGTACCTGCTCTGCACCGACGGCCTGTTCAACGAGGTCGACGACGCCCGCGTCGCTGCCACGCTGCGCAAGCTGGCCGACCCCGCCGAGGCTGCCAAGGAGCTGGTGCGCCTGGCCAACGAGAGCGGTGGGCGCGACAACGTGACGGCCGTGGTGATCGACGTGGTACCAGGGGCGGGAGCGGGGACCTCGGCCCAGGGTCCAGCTGCCCAGGCCTCCGCCGGCGACACAGCCCCCGCCAGCACCACCGCCGACACCGACGACACCGTCGTGGAGGCCGTGGACGCAGCCGTGGACGCAGCCGGGGAGGCGGCCCCGGGAGCACCACGAGCCGCCAGGCCACGGCGCTTCACGTGGAGGGTCGCCCTGTTCCTGGTGGTGCTGCTCGCCATCGTGGGCGCGGCCATCGCGATCGTCGCCTACGGCACGGCCAACGAGGAGCCTCCCCCGCCCACGACCACCACGAGCTCGTCGACCAGCACCACCTCGCCGAGCACGTCCACGACCCTCGTCGCGTTCCCGCAGCCAGCACCGGCGCCGGGCCCCACGCCCGCGCCGTGACCGCACCTTGAGCAGCCGGCGCAACACCGAGCTGGGCCTCATCGCCCTGGCGGCGCTGGCCACCGTGGGCGCCTACGTGCTGGCCAGCCTCGGCGCCTCCGCCCAGCTGCCGGTGAACATCGTGCCCTTCCTGGTGATCCTGCTGGGGCTGTTCCTGGTGGCGCACCTGGCCCTGCGGCGCTTCGCCCCCGACGCCGACCCCATCCTGCTGCCGGTGGCCGCCCTGCTCAACGGCCTGGGCTACGTGGTGATCGCAGGCCTCAACGAGAGCCTCGCCGGCCTGCAGGCAGCCTGGAGCGCCGTGGGCGTGACCGCCTTCGTGGCCACGCTCGTGGTGGTGCGCAGGGTGAGGGCCCTGGAGCGCTACCGCTACTCCTTCCTCTTGCTGGGCCTGGTGCTGCTGGTGCTCCCCTTCATCCCCGGCCTGGGCGTGGAGGAGAACGGAGCCAGGATCTGGGTGAAGCTCGGGCCAGGAAGCTTCCAGCCCGGCGAGGTGACCAAGCTGGTGCTGGCGCTCTTCTTCGCGGCCTACCTGGTGGACAAGCGAGAGCTGCTGCGCACCGGCACGAAGCGGGTGGGGCCGTTCCAGCTGCCCGACCCCAAGTACCTGGGACCGGTGCTGGTGGTGTGGGCCATCTCGCTGATGGTGATGATCGCCCAGAAGGACCTGGGCACCTCGCTGCTCTTCTTCGCCCTGTTCGTGGTGATGCTCTGGGTGGCCACCGAGCGCGCCTCGTGGCTGGTGCTGGGCGGGGTGATGTTCGCGGCCGGGGCCTGGTTCTCGTTCGCGACCTTCGCCCACGTGCAGGACAGGGTGAACATATGGCTCGACCCGTGGTCGGTGGCCTCCGCCGAGGGGTACCAGATCGTGCAGGCGGCCTTCGCCATGGCCTTCGGCGGGCTCACGGGAACGGGGTTGGGCCTGGGCGGCCAGGTGCGGATACCGCTGGCCGAGAGCGACATGATCTTCGCCTCCATAGCCGAGCAGCTGGGCTTGCTGGGCGGCACGCTGGTGCTCGTCGCCTTCGTGGTGATGGTGGGCTCCGGCCTGCGCATCGCCATCAAGGCTGAGCCCCCGTTCGAGAAGCTCCTGGCCACCGGGCTCACGGCGCTCCTGGGCATCCAGGCTTTCATCATCATCGGCGGAGTCACCCGCGTGCTCCCGCTCACCGGCGTCACCCTCCCCTTCGTCTCCTACGGAGGATCCTCGCTGATCGCCAACTACGTGCTCATAGCGCTGCTGCTGCGCATCTCCGACAGCGCCAACGGGCGTGAGGACGCCGCGATCGCAGCTCGTGAGGCCCGCGACCAGCAGCAAGTCGGCGAGGCAACGCCCCGGGAACGGGCAGGGTCGTGAACAAGCAGATCCGCCGCCTCGGCCTCGGCATACTCGCCTGCTACCTGGCTCTGTTCGTGATGCTCAACTGGGTGCAGGTGCTCCAGGCCGACGAGTACAACGACAACCCGCTCAACACCGCCTCCATCCGGCGCGACTTCAACCGCCCGAGGGGGTCCATCACGACGGCCGACGGCACCGTCGTGGCCCTCACCGAGCGCAACCCCGATCGCTCGTCGCAGTTCGAGCGTGTGCGCTACTACCCCGAGGGCGATCTGTTCGGCCAGGTCACCGGCTACTTCTCGTACTGGTTCGGCAAGTCGGGCCTGGAGCAGTCGTACAACTCGCAGCTTGCCGGCCAGGACTTCGAGCAGCAGGTGAGGGGCATCGGCGACCTCTTCGACGACGAGGCCAACGTGGGCAACCTCGAGCTGTCGCTGCGGGCCGACCTGCAGCAGATCGCCCGCGACGAGCTGGGCGAGCGGGAGGGCTCGGTGGTGGCCCTCGACGTGCGCACCGGTGAGGTGCTGGCCTTCTGGAGCTTCCCCTCGTTCGACCCCAACCGCCTGTCGGCCACTGACTACGCCCCGGTCACGGCCGCGTGGGATGAGCTGAACGCCGCTCCGGGCAACCCGCTGCGGCCGCACCAGTACCTCGACCGCTACTTCCCAGGGTCCACCTTCAAGGTGGTCACCGCCGGCGCCGGCCTCGACTCGGGCGAGGTCACGGCGACCAGCCCGGTGTACCCCTTCGTCAGCGGCTACACCCCACCGCTCACCGATGTGGAGATCAGCAACTTCGGCGGGCAGGTCTGCGGCGGCGACCTCTTCCAGATCCTGGCCGACAGCTGCAACAGCTCCTTCGCCCAGATGGGCGTGGACCTGGGGCCGGAGATCATGATCGGGGGCGCCGAGGCCTTCGGGTTCAACTCGGTGGCGCCCATCGACCTGCCCAACCCGACGGGCGTGGAGTCGGTGTTCCCCACCGACTTCACCAGGAACACGCCGGCTCTGGCCCAGGCCTCCATCGGGCAGAACGACGTGCAGGCCACCCCGTTGCTGATGGCCATGGTGACGGCGGGCATCGCCAACGAGGGCCAGATGATGGAGGCCCGCCTGGTGAGGGAAGTAAGGGACAACCGGGGGAACGTGGTGCACAGCTACGGGCCCACCGCCTGGCGCAGGGCGCTGCAGCCTGCGATGGCGGCGACCCTGGCCGACGCCATGGTGGGCGTGGTCACCGACGGCACGGCCGGGGCCATGGCCATACCGGGCATGGAGGTGGGCGCCAAGACGGGCACGGCGCAGCTGGGCACCGAGCCGCCCCGGTCGCACACGTGGATCGTGGCCTTCGGTGGCCCTCCGGGCGACCCGCAGGTGGCGGTGGCCACCGTGGTGCTCGATCAACCAGGCGCCAGCGAGTTCACCGGTGGCCGGGTTGCCGCCCCCATAGCCAGAGCGGTCCTCGCCGCTGCCCTCGACCGTTGAACCCTCTCGCCTAGGCTGGCCCGCGCGTATGGCAGATCCGCCCACGGGACCCACCGTCTTCAACGACCGCTACGAGCTGCACCGCAAGCTCGCACGCGGTGGCATGGCCGATGTCTACCTGGCCAAGGACCTGCTGCTGGACCGGCAGGTGGCGGTGAAGGTGCTGTTCCCCGAGTACGCCCGCGACGCCACCTTCGTGGAGAGGTTCCGCCGTGAGGCCAAGGCGGCCGCCAACCTCAACCACCCCAACATCGTGGCGGTCTACGACTGGGGCGAGCAGCTGGGCACGTACTTCATAGTGATGGAGTACGTCGAGGGCCAGCCCCTCTCGGAGATCATCCACCACGGCGGCGCCATGGAGCCTGCCCGGGCGGCCGAGATCACCTGCGACGTGGCCGACGCCCTGGCGTTCGCCCACCGCAACGGCGTGGTCCACCGCGACATCAAGCCCGGCAACATCCTGATCACCCCGCTGGGCCAGGTGAAGGTGGCCGACTTCGGCATCGCCCAGGCGGGGGCCAGCGAGGCCACCCAGGCCAGCCTCACCCAGGTGGGGGCCGTGATGGGCACCGCCACCTACTTCTCGCCCGAGCAGGCCCAGGGCCGCCCGGTCGACCCCCGCAGCGACCTGTACTCCCTCGGCTGCGTCCTCTACGAGATGCTCACGGGGCGCCAGCTGTTCACCGGCGAGACCCCGCTGGCCATCGCCTACAAGCACGTCCAGGAGCCACCGGTGCCCCCGCGCCAGTACGCGCCCCAGGTGCCGCCCGCGCTCGAGGCCATCGACCTGCGCCTGCTGGCCAAGGACCCCGACCACCGCTACGCCTCTGCCGACGACCTTCTGGCCGACCTGCACCGCTTCTCCAGGGGAGAGCCGGTGGCGGCTGCGGGGATCCCCGGGCCCGACGACCCCACCCGGGTGGTCCCCGTCGGGGTGCCCGTGCCCCCCACGCTGGTCGGCGGCGAACCCGCCGGTGCCCTCGCGGGAGGCAACGGTGCCGGGGGGCCCGGCGACGGTTCGGGAGGGGAACCCGAGGGCAAGTCGAACCGCGGCCCGTGGGTGGCCGCCCTCATAGGGCTCCTCGTGGTGCTGGCCATCGTGCTCGTCGTCCTCGCCCTGCGGCTCAACCAGTCCAGCGGCGACGTGACGGTGCCGGCCGTCGGCGACCTCACCGAGCAGGAGGCCACGGCGCGCCTGGAGCAGGCCGGCTTCCGGGTGGAGGCCACCAGGGAGAACAACGACTCGGTCGATCCCGGCAAGGTCATCTCCCAGGACCCCACGGGAGGGTCGAGGGCGCCCGAGGGGTCGACCGTCAAGATCTCCGTGAGCCTCGGCAGGGGCGAGGTGCAGGTGCCCGACGTCCTGGACATGAGCGAGTCGGCCGCCCGCGTGGCCATCGAGCGTGCATCGCTCGTCCCCGACGTGGTGCAGGCACCGCACCCCACCACCCCGGCCGGGCGAGTGATCGCCCAGGACCCCGAGGGCGGCACGAGGGCGCAGAAGGACAGCTTCGTTCGCATCACGGTGTCGAGCGGGCCCGAGACGGTCGTGATCCCCAGCGTGTCGGGCATGAGCGTGAGTCAGGCCACGAGCAGGCTCCAGGAGGCGGGCTTCCGCGTGACCCAGCGCTCCGAGAGCTCTGCCAGCGTCCCCTCCGGCAGCGTCGCGGGCACCGATCCCGCTGCGGGCGAGTCTGCGCCCAAGGGCTCCACCGTGACCCTCATCATCTCCAGCGGCCCGGCGCCCACGACCACCACGACGCCCGCCACCACCACGACGCAGGCGACGACGACAACCACCCTCCCCGCGCAGGCGAACGACGACTAGAGCCCCGGCCTCGACGGCGCCCTGCTCTTCCTCGCGAGCGACGCCGGGAGGGCCCGTAGGCTGTGGCGGTGGAGCGGTACCTGAGGTTGAAGCACCCCCTGGTGGTGGGGCTCGTCGTGGTGGGTGCCGCCGCTGCACTGGTCGCAGGCTTCCCCATCTGGAAGGTGGCGGTGGCGGCCCTGGTGGCCTACCTGATCCTCAGGATCGGCCTGGCCGCCTTCGTCGGCCTGGCACGACCGATCCCGCCACCACCGCCCCCGGGAGAGCTGAGGAAGGTCAAGATCACCTACCGCTGCGAGCTCTGCGGGGCGGAGGTCCGCATGACCGTGGCCCCCAAGGAGGATCCGGACCCTCCACGGCACTGCCAGGACGAGATGGTGCTGGTCACGCCGGTCGAATAGATGTCCACACCCTGTGGATAAACCTGGGGAGTATTACGTCGATGTAACTTCGAGTTTGCTCTCCAGCCGCCTTCGATCCGGCCGTCGCGCTCCCTGCGGAGCCGGCCGCCGCTATCGGTACTGCGTGGCGGTGATGATGCCGCCGAGGATGGAGAGCAGGCCGATCATCAGCCACCAGTTGCTGGGCGCGCCGGGCAGGATCAGGTCGACGTAGTGGAGGAAGATCACCAGCATCCCGATGGCGAAGAACGTGAACATCAGGATCGGGACCCAGCGGGGGCTCTCCTTCTGGTAGCTGGGAACCGGCGGCGTGTAGCGCGTCGACTCGTCGGGTGCCGACGGGTCGACCCTCCGCTTCGACGGGCCGCCTCCCTTGGGGGTTGTCCGCCCACCTTGGATCCGCTGCTTCTGGGGTCGCTTTCCTGAACTGGCCACGGCTGGTCACTCTAGACGGGCACGCGGGGCTTGGCACCCGGACCCCAGCGCGAACTGGATGGTCGTGGGCATCGGGCCCCGGGTAGCGTCACAGCTGCCATGGCGCCCCGCGTGCTCGTCCTCGACAACTACGACTCCTTCGTCTACAACCTCGTCCAATACCTGGGCGAGCTGGGGGCCGAACCCCTGGTCCACCGCAGCGATGCCCTCGATCTCGATCAGATCGTCGCCCTCGATCCCGATGCGGTGCTCATCTCACCGGGCCCCGGGCGCCCCGAGGATGCGGGCCTCTCCAACGCCGTCATCGAGGAGCTGGGCCAGAGCCGCCCGGTGTTGGGCGTGTGCCTGGGTCACCAGTGCATCGGCCAGGTGTTCGGCGGCGAGGTGGTGCGGGCGCCGCAGGTGATGCACGGCAAGACCTCGCTCATCGACCACAACGGCTCGGGGGTGTTCGAGGGCCTGCCCTCGCCCCTGGAGGCCACCCGCTACCACTCGCTAGTGGTGGATCGCGCCTCGGTGCCCGACGTGCTGGAGATCACGGCCGAGACCGACGACGGGATCGTCATGGGCCTGCGCCACCGCGAGCTCGACATCGAGGGCGTGCAGTTCCACCCCGAGTCGATCCTCACGGCCTCGGGCCACGATCTCCTGTCCAACTTCCTGAAGAAGACCAGTCAAGCAACGCCACGAGCCTGAGCTACGAAAGGCTCCCGGTGGCAGGACCCACCGGGCTGGCTAGATGCGCTCGATGATGGTGGCGTTGGCCATCCCGCCACCCTCGCACAGGGTG
>CAYNQN010000074.1:0-6221 GCA_964399375.1 uncultured Rhabdothermincola sp.
GTCGTGGTGACGCTCCGGCCCTCGTCGAGGCCGATGATCTCGTCGTGGCCCACGTAGCCGGCGTGCGAGTGGAACTGCTTGCCGGCCTGAAGCGTCACCAGGTACCGACGTTGCTTCTGGTCCACCAGCAGCACCCTCTCGCCTTCGGCGAGCGGGGTGGTGCACCCGCTCTCTCCGGCTTCGCCGGCGGGCCGCTCGGGCCCTGTCATCCCGCTCTCTCCGGCTTCGCCGGCGGGCCGCTCGGGCCCTGTCACCCCGCTCACGTGCGCTTCGAGCGGCGGCGGCCCGTGGCGGCGCGCTTGGTGATGAGGAAGCTGTCGCCAACCCTCATCTCCTCCAGGAACACCACCTCTTCCTTGCGCTTCCAGGCCCAGCTCAGCAGGCGGAGGCTCCAGGCGATCACCCCGATCACCATCCACACCCGGTTGCCGCCCAGGATGCCCCGCTTCAGGCCGGTGCGTCTCAGGAAGGCGAGCATCAGACCCGCCGGATCTCCACGAAGGTGCTCCTGCGCTTGCCGCGCCGGCGCCCCAGGAGGAACGCGGCCACCACCACGACGCCCACGCCCACCACGATGGCCGTGGTGAGGAGGCTGCGGGCGTCCTGCTCCACCACGGCGACGTCGCCCTGGATCTCACGGAGCTTGCCCACGATGTCGTCCCTCGTGATCTTCTCGGTCGACGACGTGCGGAAGCTGGGCGGGGTCATCTCTTAGGCCCTCCGGTTCTGTCGGCCGGCGACCTGTGGCCGCCCCTGCCGCTCGGGTCCTTGCCGGTGAGGTCGCGCGGGATCCGGGAGGCGGCCAGCGCACCGACACCTGCGAGCACGATGAGCACGATGAGGTAGGGGAAGGCCGAGCGCCAACCCGCGAACACGTCGCCCGTCTGGGTCTGGAGGGCTCGCAGGCCCGAGAGCGCCAGCAGGAAGACCCCCAAGGTCATCAGCGACATCCCGGCCAGCCCGAACCCCAGGTAGCGGCCCAGGTTCCGCAGCGGGTCCAGCATCTCCTGGCGGGCGTAGCCCTTGACGAGGGAGATCAGCTCCTGCGCCTCGTCGCTCATGGTCTTGGAACCTCGGGCCATCGCGAAGTCCTATCCCCCGCTGCTCGTGCGCGCAACCACCATGGTCGCGCCCCGAGGGGGCACCGAGCCCCGGTCGTGCAACATGGGCTCGGCCATCGCGGCGATCAACCGTTCCCGCCCAGTGGGCCGAGCTGCGCCACCGGGGGGCCACCGGCCACGCCCACCAGCGCCGTCGCCAGCTCGTCGAGGGGCGCGTAGCCCTCGGGCTGGCTCTCGCCGTTCACCACGTACGCGAAGGTGAGATCTCCATCGGCTGCGGTGTCGGCGAACCCGGCCAGAGCGTTCACCGTGTTGAGGGTACCGGTCTTGGCGTGGACCCTCCCCGCTGCGGGCGTGTTCCGCATGCGCCTGCGCAGCGTCCCGGTCTCACCCGCTATGGCGAGGCTGCGGCCTATGGCCGACTGTGGGCCGTGCTCGTCGAGGACGGCGACGAGCGTGTCGCACGTGAGGCGGTTGCCCATGTCGAGACCCGAACCGTCCACCAGTTTCAAGCCCTCGGTGGGCAGCCCGCTGGCCCTCAGGACCTCGGTGAGCGCCGCCAGCCCGTCGGCCGTGGTGCCCCTCCCCGAGTGGTGTACGCCCAGCTCCTTCACGAGCAGCTCGGCGGTGGTGTTGTCGCTGTCGCCGATGAGCTCGGCCACTAACCCGCTCATGGGCAGCGAGGGCAGGGAGGCAACCTGGTGGGCTCCCTCGGGGGCACGTCCCACGGATGCACCCCCGGTCACCTTCACGCCCCTGCGCTCCAGGAGCGTGACGAGGGTCTCGCTCGCCAGGGAGGCAGGATCGCCGGGCACCCGGTGGCTCTCTCCCTCATCTGGGTTCGCGGTGAACCCGGTGCTCCCGTCGTTCACGATGAGAGCACCGAGCGGCCCCACGTGACCCTCGAACAGGTAGCGGTCGGGCCAGCCGGCCATGGTCCGAACGGTGTCGTAGCGGCTCTCGTCGCCCACCACGCCCCCGCGCACCTCCCTGATGCCGGCGGCCACGATGCGGTCGGCCAGCTGCGCGAAGGGGTTGGAGAGCTGCTGGGGGTTCTCCAGGGTGCGCTGGTACCCGTCGGTCGTGAGCAGCGGGTCGCCACCGCCCACCAGGTAGAGGTCGCCCTCGACCACGCCCGCCTCGGGCTCCTGCCCGGAAACGACGGTGGTCTCGAGGCGGTGGTCGGGCCCGAAGGTCTCCAGCAGGGCGTCGGCGACCAGGAGCTTCTGCACCGACGCCGGCGCCATGGCGACGCTTCCGCGTTGGTCGAACACCACCCGGCCGCCCTTGCTGACCACGATGCAGCTGTCGGGCAGGGCTCGTGCCAGCAGCGGCGCCAGAGCGGAGCGCACGTTCTGGTCCACGGTGTGCGAGGCGAGCAGCTCGGGGACCCGGCGGGCCGAGAGCACCGGCGTGGAGAGCGGCGCCGCCCCGGCCGAAGCCCCACCTGCGCCACCGGCCTCCGCCGCTCCCGCCCCGCTGCCCGAGGTACCGGCGCCCGAGCCCGTCTGGTTCGCCACCAGGAAGCCGAGTCCGAGGATCGTCACGAGGCAGGCCGCAACGAAGGCGAGGCGCCTCTGCGACTGAGTCATCCGGGAGAGGTTACTTGCGAGGCGCCGGGGCCCAGCGCCACCGCAGGCGGGATCGGCGAGCCCCTATTGCTCCGTGCCGGGATCGAGAGCGGCGCGGAAGAACGCACGCACGTGCTCCAGGCGCGACTCCAGGAGCTCTGCATCGAAGGGGTCGCGGCCCAGCAGGCCCTCGATGAACGGAAGGTCGCTCACGTAGCTGAGCAGGGCTCCGTAGCCGGTGAGCATGAGCTGGGCGGCATCGAAGCGCCGGAACGTGCCGGCATCCATCTCCCGCTCGAAGTACTCCACGGCCTGACCGAACATCGGCCGAAGCATCACGCCCAGGTCCACGCCCAGGTGGCCCTTGCCGTCGAGCGCCTCGCGCCGGACGATGCGGACGAACTCCGGGTTGGCCACGAAGAAGCGGAAGCCGGCCGTGAGGACCCTGTCGACCTTCTCCCATCCGTCCACGTCGTCGATGGCGGTGGCGCCGTCGACGCGCTCGACCCACTCGGCCATGGCCTGCTCGAAGACCTCGCGGTAGATCGCGTCCTTCGAGGGGAAGTGGTGCAGCACGCTGGAGCGACGGATGCCCACGGCCTCGGCGATGTCGTTGAGCGAGGCGCCGTCGTAGCCGTGCTCGGCGAAGCAACGGCGAGCCTCGACGAGGATGACGTCCCGGGTCGTACCCGTGGACTCGTCGATGGCCATCTGGCCAGGCTACTTGGCAGTCACCTGCCAGAAGTGCTCGCAGTGGCGCCGATATAGGGTGGGCATCGGGAGCCGGCAGCCGAGGAGGGCAGGGCGTGAGCGACGCCGATCTGCAGACCAGGTCGATAAACGTGATCCGTGGGCTGGCGATGGACGGGCCACAGCGCGCCCACTCCGGTCACCCCGGAACCGCCATGGCGCTGGCGCCCCTGGCCTACACCCTGTGGAGCCGGGTCATGACCTACGACGCGGATGCCCCCGACTGGCCCAACCGCGACCGCTTCGTGCTCTCGTGTGGACACGCGTCGATCCTCCTGTACTCCATGCTGTACCTCACCGGTTACGGCCTGACGCTCGACGACATCAAGGCCTTCCGCACGTGGGGCTCGCGCACGCCGGGCCACCCCGAGGTCCACCACACGACCGGCGTGGAGGTCACCACCGGCCCGTTGGGCCAGGGCTTCTCCAACGCCGTGGGAATGGCCCTCGCCGAGCACAACCTGCGGGCCCGCTACGGCGAGCAGCTCTTCGACCACCACGTCTTCGCATTCGCCTCCGACGGCGACCTGGAGGAGGGCATCAGCCACGAGGCCGCCTCCCTCGCCGGGCACCTCGGCCTGGGCAAGCTGGTGCTGGTCTACGACGACAACCACATCTCCATCGACGGGCCCACAGAGCTGGCCCTCTCCGACGACGCCGGAATGCGCTTCGAGGCCTACGGCTGGCACGTCGACAGGGTCGGCGAGATCGCCAACGACGTGGACGCCCTGGAAGCGGCGCTGCGCCGGGCGATGGCGGTCGACGACAAGCCCTCCGTCATCATCCTGCGCAGCCACATCGGCTACCCCTCCCCCACCTTCACCGACACGGCCAAGGCCCACGGTGACCCCCTGGGCGACGACGAGATCCGTCGCACCAAGGAGATCCTCGGCATGCCCCCCGACGAGAGCTTCTGGGTGCCCGACGACGTCCTCGCCTCCTACCGCGAGGCCGGCAGGCGGGGCAGGGCCACCCGCGAGGCCTGGGAGAAGACCTGGGCCGAGTGGCCCGAGAACCGCGACGAGATCGAGGCTTGCCTCACGGGCCAGGGCCTCCCGGGGTGGGAGGCCAAGCTCCCCAGCTGGGATCCCGGCGAGAGCATCGCGACCCGCAACGCAGGCAAGGCCTGCCTGGACGCGGTGATGGACGTGGTGCCGGGGCTCATCGGCGGAGGGGCCGACCTGACGGGGAACACGGGCGTGAAGATGCCCGAGGAGGCCGGGGTCTTCTCTGACACCAACTGGGCGGGCCGGCAGATCCACTTCGGCATACGCGAGCACGCCATGGGCGGGATCATGAACGGCATGGCCCTCCACGGAGGGCTCATCCCCATCGGGGGCACGTTCTTCGTCTTCTCCGACTACATGCGGGGGTCGGTCCGCCTGGCGGCCATCTCGGAGGCGAAGGTCGTCTACTCGTGGACGCACGACTCCGTGGGCCTCGGTCAGGACGGTCCCACCCACCAGCCCATCGAGCACCTCGCCTCGCTGCGGGCCATGCCGGGCCTGCGGGTGGTGCGGCCTGCCGACGCCAACGAGACGGCCATGGCCTATCGCCTGGCCATAGGCAGCGACGGGCCCACCGCCCTCGTGCTCTCGCGCCAGAACCTTCCCGTGCTGGAGGGCACCGCCGGGAACGAGGGCCTCCTCAAGGGCGCCTACGTGCTGCGCGACGCCGAGCCTCGCCCGAGCGGCGAAGAGCGGGGTGCTGATGGTGGCGACGCTCCGGACCTGGTGATCATCGGCACCGGTAGCGAGGTGTCGGTCGCTCTCGACGCGGCCGACCTGCTCACGGCCGACGGCACGAGGACAAGGGTGGTGTCCATGCCCTGCTGGGAGCTGTTCGCCGCGCAGGACGCCGCGTACCAGTCGTCGGTGTTGCCGGCTGGAGTCCCCCGGCTCTCGGTGGAGGCCGGATCGACCTTCGGCTGGTGCCGCTGGGCCGACGCATCGGTGGGCATCGACCGCTTCGGGGCCAGTGCCCCGGGCGACGTGGTGCTCGACCAGCTGGGCATCAACCCTGCCAACGTCGCCGACCACGCCCGACAACTGCTCGCCAGGGCCTGAGCGCCCGACCCCCCGAGAGGTCCAACATCCGAAAGGAAGTGCCATGAGCCGCTTGCAGGATCTGTACGAGCAGCAGGGCCAGAGCCCCTGGCTGGACAACCTCAAGAGGGGCTGGATAACCAGCGGTGAGCTGGAGCGCTGGGTGCAGCGCGGGGTGCGGGGCATCACGTCGAACCCCACGATCTTCCAGAAGGCCATCGAGGCCAGCGACGCCTACGACGACCAGTTCCGGTCGCTGGTGGGTGCCGGCGACAGCGTGGAGGACTCGTACTGGGACCTCGTCACCACCGACATCCGCAACGCCCTCGAGATCCTCCGTCCGGTCTACGACGCCAGCGACGGCGTGGACGGCTTCGTGTCGGTCGAGGTGAGCCCCAGCCTGGCCCGCGACACCAAGGGCACCATCGATGCCGCCCGGCACCTGCACTCCACGATCGACCAGCCCAACCTCTACGTGAAGATCCCCGGCACCGCCGAGGGCCTCCCCGCCATCCAGCAGATGCTGAGCGAGGGCCGCAGCATCAACGTGACCCTGCTCTTCTCGCTCAACAGGTACGCGGAGGTGATCGAGGCGTACCTCTCGGGCCTGGAGGCGTGCGAGGGAGACCTCTCCAAGGTCTCCTCGGTGGCCTCGTTCTTCGTGAGCCGGGTCGACACCGAGACCGACCACCGCCTGGAGCAGGTGGGCACCCCGCAGGCCAAGGCGCTGCAGGGGAAGGTGGCGGTGGCCAACGCCCAGCTGGCCTACGAGCTGTTCACCCAGCGCTTCGCCG
>CAYNQN010000074.1:6231-8220 GCA_964399375.1 uncultured Rhabdothermincola sp.
GCCCCCTGTGGGCATCCACCTCCACCAAGAACCCGGCCTACCCCGACACCCTGTACGTCGACGAGCTGATCGGCCCCAGCACCGTCAACACCATGCCCGACAAGACGCTCGACGACTTCGACGACCACGGCACCCTGGCCCGCACGGTGGACGCCGACTTCGAGGGGGCGCGCAAGGTGCTCGACGATCTGGCCGCCGTGGGGGTCGACCTCGACGACGTGACGCGGACGCTGGAGGACGAAGGCGTGGCGTCGTTCAGCAAGTCGTTCGACGAGCTCCTCTCCAGCTTGGGGAGCAAGGCCGCCACCTTCGAGGCCTAGGGGACGCACTCAGCATGAACGGAACACTCCACGTGGTCGACGACGTCGCGGCCGAGTTCGCCGAGCGCGTGATCGAGGCGTTCCACTCCCGGCCGAACGACACCTTCGCCCTGGCCCTCTCGGGTGGCAACACCGCCCGGTCGTGCTACGAGCGCCTGGCCGAGGACGGGGGCACCCAGATCGACTGGTGGAAGGTGGACGTGTACTGGGGCGACGAGCGATGCGTGTCCCTCGACGACCCCGACTCGAACTACCGGCTCTGCAGGGAGGCGCTCCTCGACAGGGTGGGCGCGGCGAACGCCACGTTCCCCATGCGCTGCGAGGAGGGACCCGATCCCTACCAGCTGCGCGTGGGCGAGCTGGGCCGCTTCGACCTGATCCACCTGGGCCTGGGGCCCGACGGCCACACCGCCTCGCTCTTCCCCTCCTCGGCGGCGCTCGACGCCGACCCGGGACGCCTGGTGGTGATGAACGACGACCCGCTGGGCCACAACCCGCACCCGCGCATGACGCTCACCTACACCGGCATCGCGAGGGCAAGGTTGGTGATCGTCACCGTGGCGGGCGAGGCCAAGCGAGAGGCGTTGGCGCGGGTGGCCGCGGGCGACCCGACCGCGCCGGCCAGCAAGGTGCAGGCCGAGCGCGTCGTCTGGCTGGCCGACCGGGCCGCTGCGGGCGACCTCGAAGGCGAGTGATCCCCCGAACCTGCCTGCGGTCGTCATCCGTCCGACGAGAGGCGCACGCAGGTTCACCTCTTGCCAGCCTGTAGCGTCGGATCGATGGGGTCTGACCTCCTGAGCACTCCTCTCGACGAGCTCGTGGAAAGCGCTGGGAAGGTTCGCGACGAGGCTCACGGTCGGCGGGTCACCTACTCGCCCAAGGTCTTCATCCCGCTCACGATGCTCTGCCGCGACCGCTGCGGCTACTGCACCTTCGCCCAGCCACCGGCTCGGCTGGCCTCGCCGTACCTCTCTCCGGACGAGGTGCTCGGCATCGCCCGGCGGGGAGCCAGGGCCGGCTGCCACGAAGCGCTGTTCACCCTGGGCGAGAATCCCGAGGCCCGCTACCCGGCCGCTCGCGCGTGGCTGGACGAGCACGGGTACGAGTCCACCGTCGACTACCTCGTGGCCATGTGCCGCCTCGTCGTCGAGGAGGTGGGCCTGCTCCCCCACGCCAACGCCGGCGCGCTGGGCCGCGACGAGCTTGCGCGCCTGCGAGAGGTGGCTCCCAGCCAGGGGATGATGGTCGAGTCGCTCAACCCGGAGCTCGCATGCCACCGGGGCGCCCCCGACAAGGCTCCCGAGAGGCGCCTGGCCACGCTGGAGGCGGCAGGCGAGCTGGCCATCCCGTTCACCACCGGGATCCTCGTGGGCATAGGCGAGTCGCGCTCGGATCGCCTGGAGGCCCTGGAGGCGATCGCCGCATCGCATCGCCGGCACGGCCACATCCAGGAGGTGATCGTCCAGAACTTCCTCCCCAAGACCGGCACCGCCATGCACCAGGCCCCTGCGTGCCCGCCCGACGAGCACCTGGAGGCCATAGCGCTCGCTCGCCTGATCCTCTCACCGGAGGTGCACGTGCAGGCACCCCCCAACCTCTCCGACGACTTCGGCCACCTGCTGGCAGCCGGCCTCGACGACTGGGGGGGCGTATCGCCGGTGACGGCCGA
>CAYNQN010000074.1:8230-8777 GCA_964399375.1 uncultured Rhabdothermincola sp.
ACGTGAACCCCGAGCGTCCCTGGCCGGCGCTGGCACGGCTGGGAGAGGTCACCGAGGCAACGGGCTTCACGCTCGCGCCGAGGCTCACGATCTACCCGGAGCACGTCGCCGAGCCGGAGCGTTGGATCGCAGACGGCCTCCGCTTCGCCGTGATGGACCGCTCCGACGCCGAGGGCCTGGGCAGGGACGACCCCGGCGCGGTGCTGGTTCAGAAGATCGCCCCGGCGACGCCGGAGCAGGTGGACGACGGCGTCGAGGTGGTCCACCTGGGCGCCCGGAGCACCGCCTGGTACTCCGGTGCTTCCAACCCTCCCCCGGTCCTGCTTCCCGCTCCGGCAGCTCCGCTGCAGGGCCGCGTCGCCGAGGTGCTCAGCGGGGTCCTGCTGGGCCAGGAGCCGGGCGAGGACGAGATCACCGACCTGTTCTCGGCACGCGGCAGCGAGGTGGTGGCCGTCTGCGAGGTGGCCGACGAGCTGCGGCGGCAGCGAGTGGGCGACGTGGTCACCTTCGTTCACAACCGCAACATCAACTACACCAACGTCTGCAC
>CAYNQN010000075.1:0-8712 GCA_964399375.1 uncultured Rhabdothermincola sp.
GGTATAAGGAGGTTATACTCGGTATTCCGAGGATGAGGTGATGTCGTGGATCTGTCCAACCCTTTGCGGGCTGTCGCTCCGAGTGTCGAGAGCGACGTCTTGGCGGTGCTCCTGCGCAGCCATGTGTCGCTCACGGGCGCCCGCGTGGCAGCGCTCGCCGAGCGTTCGGAGACCCAGGTCCGCGTCGTGCTACGCCGGCTAGAACAGCAGGGCTTGGTCGAGGTCGAGCGGTACGGGCAGAGCTATTCGTATCTTCTGAATCGCGAGCACGTGCTGGTGCCCGGCTTGGAGCAGCTTCACAGGGCGATGGAAACTGCTGAAGACGTGGTTCGGGCGGCTATAGCGGAATGGTCGCTTCCTCCAGCTTCGTTGATCCTGTTCGGGTCAGCGGCCCGCGGGGACGGTGACGTAGACAGCGACATCGATCTCCTGCTGGTTCGCGACGACAGCGTCGATCCAGACGATGAGACCTGGGCACGGCAACGCCATGCGCTCGCCCGCGGGGTGGAGCGCTGGACTGGCAACACGACTCAGATCCTCGACCTATCGAGCTCAGAGCTTGCGGAGGCTACGCGGAGAGGAGAGCCACTCATCGACAAGCTTCGGGCTGACGGTATCCTCCTCGCTGGGAGCGACCCCGGACTGTAGGGAGCCAGTGCTAGTCACTACGGCATCAACCACGTGAGTCGCACCAACGCGAAGAAGGCTCTTCGCCGAGCCGACCGCCTCTTCGCCCGAGCAACCTCCCTGGTGCGAGGTGCGTAGGGTCGCTGACGGCTGCTCATCCCAGGTGCCACGATGGCGGACGTGAGGCGGCGTCGATCGAGCGAGCCTGAGACCGGCAGCAGGGAGGTCTCCGGGGACGTGGCGTCTCCTGCGATCCACGCGCATGGGGACGTGGGGTCGGTGACAGCCCGGTTGAACTGGCTGCGTGCGGGGGTGTTGGGAGCCAACGACGGCATCATCTCCACTGCCGGGCTGGTGATCGGCGTGGCCGCAGCCTCGACCAGCGCCAGCGAGATCGCCACAGCGGGCATCGCCGGGTTGGTTGCCGGAGCGGTGTCGATGGCGCTGGGGGAGTACGTCTCGGTGAGCTCCCAGCGAGACACGGAGCGGGCCCTCATCGAGAAGGAGCGCCTCGACCTCGAGACGATGCCCGACGTCGAGCGCACCGAGCTGATCGGAAACCTGCGAGAACGGGGCCTCAGCGACGAGCTCTCAGAAGCGGTCGCCGACGAGTTGAGCGAGAGCGATGCGCTGCGAACCCACCTCGACGTGGAGTTCGGGATCAACCAGAAGGAGCTGGCCAATCCCTGGACCGCGGCCGGAACCTCGGCGCTCTCGTTCTCGGTCGGAGCAGCGCTGCCCCTGATAGCCATCTTGCTGGCCCCAGCCTCGGCCCGGATCCCCGTCACCTTCGTCGCCGTGCTCATCGGTCTGCTGATCACAGGCTTGGCGAGCGCTCATCTCGGCTACGCGCCCAAGCGCGCAGCTGTGGTCCGGCTCGTGGTGGGCGGCGTGCTGGCCATGGGAGTCACCTTCGGCATCGGCTTCCTGCTCGGCCATGCCATCTCCTAGGCCCTTCCGACCATCTCGATACCCAACAAGGTGAAAGGACCCATTCATCTTTGTTGGGAATCGGGTCGGGTCCTGCTGCTAGAGCCGGACAAAGCTCGGTTGCGGTCCAGGTGAGGTGAACTCGAAACCGATCACTGCGTGGCCATCGAGCGCTTCGGCCAGGCGACGCAGAGTGTCAGTGTTGGTGCGGTGTTGGCCGCTTTCGATTCGAGAGATCACCGACTTCGTGGAGCCCATCCGCTTGGCAAGTTCTTGCTGCGTTAGGCCGAGTTGGGCTCGGCGCATGATCACGACTCGGGCGATCTCCTCGAACGGCCGCAGCCGATCCTGAGTCTCGCGATACTGAGCGCTACGAGCGCTCCGATGTTCGATGTGATCACTGACACTGCTGCCTATTGGGCTGTCATCTGTGGGCATCGCTATCACCTCCCGACTATTAGGTTAGCAGTTCTGCTAACTCCTGATCAGGGGGCGTCGTGTCCAGCAGCTCGAGGCGGGGTCCGAGGCTCGGATTCCATCCGCCTCTTGAAGTCGTCCCAGCGCTGCCGGGCAACTTCGATCTCCCCGGCTGGAATCTTGGCGGTTCGTTTGGGGAAGATGTGTAGAAGTACCAGTAACCGGTCGGATCGGCGATACAGCACGCGGAAGAGCCGTCGTCCGTAGTGGCAGCGGAGCTCGCGAAGTTCGCCATCGACTTGCGAGCTGTGAGGAAAGGGCAGGTGCGGAACCTCGTCGCCCAGCATGTTCAGGCGATCGATCTGTTGTGCCAGGACCGCCTGAACCTCGTCGTCGAACTCATCCAGAAAGCCGCGGACGGGCTCATCGCCGCGAGGATCCCGGTAGTAGACGGCGTGGAAGGCGGCCATGTCAGAACCGCACAGATCGTTGGCTCATAGCGTGACCTCGCTGGTCCCCTCTTATTATTGGTTGCAAGTGATAATACCTAAGACAACAGTGATATTGTCTCATGGATATCGAATCAGAAGCTTTGGTCTACTCAGTCGGGACGCTGCTGACGGCTGGTGACGGTTGGGCCAGCGCGAGGGTCGACTCGAGGAGTCTGATCTGGGAGGCTGGGGGTTGCGATGCCACAGCGATTCCAGCGATCACGGCGCAAGGGTGCACACCTGCCGGAGGACGTGGTGGTGGTGACGCGACCCACGAAGTGGGGCAACCCCTACCCGCTCTCCCTCGGGCGGGCGGAGGCGGTGCGCCGCTACCGCGAGGATCTGTTCGCGGGCCGGTTGAAGATCACCATCGACGATGCCAAGCGTGAGCTGCGCGGGCGGGACCTCGCCTGCTACTGCCCCCTCGACGAGCCCTGCCACGCCGACGTCCTGATCGAGGTCGCCAACGAGTAGCGCTCACCCCGCTGCTCCCGGCCACCGGCAGACATCACGCTCGGAGCGAGGCAGCCTCGAGGCCCGGTTTTCGGGCTATCAGCGGGCGGAACTAGATTCGGAGGCAATCGAGCTCAGCGGAGGAACCCAGTGAAAGAACCCGTTCGCGTTGCTGTAACCGGGGCCGCAGGCCAGATCGGGTACAGCTTGCTCTTCCGGATCGCCAGCGGGCAGATGCTGGGGGCAGACCAACCCGTCATCCTCCAGCTGCTCGAGATCACGCCGGCGCTCGACACGCTGCGGGGCGTGGGGATGGAGCTGCACGACTGCGCCTTCCCCCTCCTGTACGGCATCACCGAGACCGACGACGCCGAGGAAGCCTTCGAGGGCGTGAACTACGCGCTGCTCGTCGGCTCCCGGCCCCGCTCGAAGGGCATGGAGCGAAAGGACCTCCTGGAGGCCAACGGCGCCATCTTCACCGCCCAGGGCAGGGCCCTCAACGCCCACGCCGCCGAGGACGTGAAGGTGCTGGTGGTGGGCAACCCCGCCAACACGAACTGCCTCATCGCGATGAGCAACGCTCCTCGCATCCCCAACGAGCGGTTCACGGCCATGACCCGCCTCGACCACCACCGGGCCAAGACCCAGCTGGCGCAGAAGGTGGGCGCGACGGTCAACGACATCCGCCACATGACCATCTGGGGCAACCACTCCTCCACCCTCTACCCCGATCTCTTCAACTGCGAAGTGTGGGACAAGAACGCCGCCGAGCTGGTGGGCGACGACGCCTGGATCGCGGACGAGTTCATCCCGGCCGTCCAGCAGCGTGGCGCCAAGATCATCGAGGCGCGCGGCCTGTCGAGCGCGGCCTCGGCGGCGCACGCCGCCATCGAGCACGTGCGCGACTGGGTGCACGGCACACCGGAGGGCGACTGGGTGAGCATGGCGGTGCGCTCCGACGGGAGCTACGGAGTGCCCGAGGGGCTCATCTCCTCCTTCCCCGTCACCTGCTCGGACGGCACCTACGAGATCGTCCAGGGCCTGGAGATCGGCGAGTTCTCCCGGCCCCGCGTGGATGCCACGGTGAACGAGCTGGTCGAAGAGCGCGACACCGTCGTCGAGCTCGACCTCATCTGAGCAACGCTCACCTCGGTCCCGAGCACTCATAGGTCGACACGGCTGGGGAGCAGTGGCTCCGGGCGCAAGACTGGGCCCATGGACAGACGTGTGATCCTGCTGCGGGCGGTGAACGTCGGGGGAGCCACCCTGCCGATGGCCGAGCTGAAGGAGATCGCCACAGAGCTGGGGGCGACCGAGGTGAGCACCTACATCGCCTCGGGCAACCTGCTGTGCATCCCGCCCGGCGACCCCGACGAGCTCGACCGGGCCATCGAGGCGGCTGTCGAGGCTCGCTTCGGGTTCTTCCGTGAGGCGATCTCCCGAACCGCCGACGAGCTGGAGGCAGCTCTCGACGAGCACCCCTTCGAGGTGATCGAGCCCAAGTTCTCCTACATCACCTTCCTGCAGTCCGAGCCGACGGCTGCCGCCATCGACAAGGCCCGCACCTACGAGACCGGCGATGATCGTTGGGAGGTGATCGGCCGCGATCTCCACATCCGTTACGTCGGCGGCGCCGGCCGGCCCCAGATGAAGGCCGATTCCATCGGCCGGGCGCTGGGCGTGGCCGGCACCGCCCGCAACCTCAACTCGGTTCGCAAGCTCCTGGCCCTGGCTCGCTCCTGAGGGCTGTTCGCCCAGGTTGAGGCGATCGGGCTGCGATCGGGCTACTTGAGGAACTTGCTGGTGGTGTTGTCGGCCAGCGCCCGGCCGCCGGTCTGGCAGGTGGGGCAGTACGCAACGGTGTAGCGGTTGTAGCTCACGGTGCGGATGGTGTCGCCGCACACGGGGCAGGGTTCGCCGGCGCGGTGGTGCACAGCCCCGGGCCGCTCTTTCGAAGAGCTCATGTCGGGCCGGCTCCGCTCGTAGGCCAGCGACTCGGAGATGCAGCCGGCGATCGCCTCGTGCAGACGCTGGACCTCGTCCGCTCCGAGCTTGGACGTGGAGGCGAAGGGGGAGAGCTTGGCCCGGTGGCAGACCTCGTTGGCCAGCCGGCGCCCGATGCCGGCGATGTGTCGCTGGTCCCGCAGGAAGGTGTGGAGCCGCATCGACTTCGCTCCCAGCGCTTCGGCCAGCTCCGCCTCGGAGACGGCGCCGGCATCGGGCCCGAGGCCCTCCAGGGGTGCCTGGGTAGCCGGGTCGCCCGCCACCACCCACACGCCGGCTCGCTTCTCCTTGCCGGCCTCGGTGAGCAGCAGCGGCTCAGCATCTTCGAAGCGCCAGCGAGCCAGGCCGCCGCGAGGCCTGGCAGCTCCCTTGGGATCGGGCTTCAGCCGCCCGCCCTGCATGAGGTGCACGACGAAGGCGGCAGGCTCGAAGGTCAGCAGCAGGTACTTGCCTCGGCGGCCCACGCTCAGCAGCGGCGACCCCACGGCCACCTCGGGTGCAGGGGTGGAGGTCTTCAGGGCGGTGAACGAGAGGGGATCGAAGCCCTCCAGCGAGTGCCCTGCGAGCTGCTCGGTGAGCCGCTCCGCGTGGGCTTGGATCTCGGGGAGCTCGGGCAACTCACACCTCGGTGGCGGCCTGCACGGCCTGGAAGGCTTCATCCAGCTGGTCGAGGTGTGCACGGTGCCTCTCGAGGGTGGCGAGGTCGCCCCGCACCTCCAGCCTGCCTGCCCGGAAGGCCCCCAGAGCGCTCTGCGCCCCCGTGTGCATCGCTGCGGCCGTGGCGCTGTCGGTGGTGAACCGCACTGTCGGCATGGCGTGGGGCCCTGGGCGAACCGCTGCGCCACCGGCGCTCACGACCACGTGGTAGATCGTCGTCTCGACCACCTGCTCGACCACGAGCTCGTCGCCGGCCTCCATGCCTAAACCCGCGCCGCTGGCAGCGGCCGCCTCGTCGAGGGCAGCCAGCCACTCACGACTCAGGAACCTCACCACGGCGCCAGGTTAATGGTGCCTCAGGCAGCCGCCTCGGCTGCGAGGGGTGGGCCCGGTGGCGGGTTCGTGACGGGGGTCGACGTTGTCTTGGGGGGCTCGTCGGCCGCACGGCGCAGCGAGCGCCACCCGGCTGCGGCGGCCGCCAGGGTGGCGATGCCGCCCATAGCCAGGGCCGCCCGGGCTCCCAGCGTCTCTCCCACCCAACCGACGATGGGACCGCCCACCGGGGTGGTGCCCAGGAAGGCGACGCCGTAGAGGGCCATGACCCGAGCCCGCATCTCGGGGGCCGACGTGAGCTGGAGGGTGGTGTTGGCCTGCGTGACGACGAGGATGCTCGTGGCCCCGATGACCGTCACGACCACCACGACGGCTCCCAAGGTGGGCATCACGCTCGCGACCAGCACCGACACCCCCATCGCAACGGTGGCCCACCCGAGGTGCCGGTGCGAGGAGCGCACCCGGGTGGCGAGCGCCAGACCCCCGATCACGGCGCCCAGGCCCATGGCGGCCAGCAGGAAGCCGTAGCTGTCGGCTCCCTCGTGGAATGTGAAGCGGGCCAGGAGCGAGAAGGTGACCTGCCAGTTGTAGGCGAAGGTTCCGATGACCGTGATCATCAGCAGCGGGGTGCGTAGGCCAGGCTCCGACCACACGTAGCGCAGGCCCTCCTGCAGCTGACCCTTGGCCCTGTTCACGACGGGCGCGGGCTTCAGCTCGGCCGTGCTCATGGCCATGAGCGCTACGACGATGGCCGTGTAGCTGATGGCGTTGATGAAGAAGCACATGGCCAACCCGAAGGCGGCGATGAGTACCCCGGCCAGGGCAGGGCCAACAAGCCTGCCGGCGTTCATCACGATGCTGTTGAGGCTCACGGCGTTGGTGAGCTTCTCGTGGCCCACCATCTCGAACACGAAGGCCTGGCGGGTCGGCATGCTGAAGGCATTGGTGAGCCCCAGCGCTATGGCCATCATGTAGATCATCCAGAGCTGCACCGTGCCGGTGGCCGTGAGCAGGGCGAGGGCGAGAGCGCAGGCGGCCGCACCCAACTGGGTGATCAGCAGGAGGCGGCGCTTGTCGGAGCGGTCGGCGATCACGCCCGCCCAGGGTCCCAGCAGGAGCATGGGAAGGAACTGGAAGGCAGTGGCGAGGCCGAGGGCGATGCCGCTGTCGGTGATCTGCAGCACCAGCCAGTCCTGAGCCACCACCTGCATCCAGGACCCGCTCACCGACACCGTCTGGCCTATGAAGAACAGCCGGTAGTTGCGAACCGACAGGGCGCTGAAGGTGCTGCGTGTGACGTTGAGGAGCCTGGTCATTGGTCGTCGTCCACGATCGCCAGCTGCTCCAGAGCATCCAGTGAGTCGAGGAGCTGGCGGCGTGTGGGCCCGTCGAGCTTCGCCAGCAGACGCGACAGCAGCTCGCTGCGCTCGCGGCGGATGCGTTGCAGCTCCCGGCTGGCCTTGGGGGTGAGATCGAGGAGGACGAGTCGCCGATCGGAGGGATCGGTGGAGCGGGTCACGTAGCCGTCGTCCTCCAGGGCGGCCACGATGCGGCTCATGGTCGGCGACGTCACGTTCTCGAACCCGGCGAGCTCGCCGAGGGTCAGTGGGCCCCTGTGGTCGAGCGTGCCGAGAGCCGCCAGCTGAGAGGGGGTGACGCCGGCGTGGACCTGCTGTCGGAGGCGCCGGGCTACCCGCAGCACGGCCATGCGCAGGCGTGAGACCTGGTCCTGCTTCACCCTGTCGTCGTTGCTGGCTTTGCTGGTCTCTGTCCGGGTGCCCATGTCGATTAGTTAGTGTAACTAACAATCTCTCGGGATCCCAACCCGTTTCCCTTCACCGGCCAGTTCGCTAAGGGGTAGGGGTGGGCCACTAGCTTTGGCGTCCATGCGCTCGATGCTCAGCGTCGTCCTAGCCATCGGCATCGACCCCGAGAAGCTCCTCCAGACCGTGGGGCTCATAGGCCTGTTCGCCGTGATCTTCGCCGAGTCCGGGATCATGATCGGTTTCTTCCTGCCGGGTGACTCGCTGCTCTTCGCTGCGGGCCTCTTCACATACCGGGGCGACCTCGCCGGAGGGAACATCTGGCTGGTGTCGTTGGGCTGCTTCGTGGCAGCCGTCGCCGGCGACCAGGTGGGCTACGTGTTCGGCAACCGGGTGGGACCGTCACTGTTCAAGCGCAAGGGATCTCGCCTGTTCAAGCCGGCGTACCTGGAGAAGGCCGAGACGTTCTTCGACCACCACGGCGCCAAGGCCATCGTGCTGGCTCGCTTCGTGCCCATCGTGCGCACGTTCTGCCCGATCGTGGCAGGCGTCAGCCACATGGAGTACCGCAAGTTCGTCCGCTACAACGTGATCGGCGGCTTCGTGTGGGCGGTGGGCTTCACCCAGCTCGGCTACTGGCTGGGCCGCTCGTTCCCCGGGATCGCGGACAACCTCGAGATAGCGATCGTGGTGATCATCGCGTTCTCGCTGGCGCCCATCGCCTTCGAGGTCCTCAGGCACCGCCGCAAGGCCCGGCGGGCCGCCGCAGCGAGCCCGGAGGCCTGACCGGCGATCAGGGGAAGTTCTGCCCCACCAGCTTGCGGTTCTTCACCTTGGCCTTCAGGTAGTCCCGGTTCATCAGGGCGATGAAGTCGATCGGGATCTCCTTGGGGCACGCCTCCTGGCACTCGCCGTAGTTCGTGCAGGAGCCGAAGAACTCCTCCATGGTCTCCACCATGTCCTCGGTGCGGCTCCAGCGCTCGGCCTGGCCCTGGGGGAGCAGGTTGAGGTGGGCGAGCTTGGCCGAGGTGAACAGC
>CAYNQN010000076.1:0-8652 GCA_964399375.1 uncultured Rhabdothermincola sp.
TGAAGATGGTCCACAACGGCATCGAGTACGGGATCATGGCCGCCTACGCCGAGGGCCTCAACGTGCTGCGCAACGCCAACGCAGGCAAGGTCAAGCGCACCGAGGACGCCGAGACCACGCCGCTGCGCGATCCGCAGTACTACCAATACGACATCGACACCACTGAGGTGACCGAGGTCTGGCGGCGGGGGAGCGTCATCGGCTCGTGGTTGCTCGACCTGACCGCCTCGGCCCTGTACGCCGACCCCAACCTCGACAACTTCGAGGGTCGCGTGTCGGACTCCGGAGAGGGTCGCTGGACCACCATCGCCGCCATCGACGAGGGGGTGCCCGCCCACGTGCTCTCCGCAGCGCTGTTCGAGCGGTTCGAGTCGCGCGGCGACGCCGACTTCGCCGACCGGGCGCTGTCGGCCATGCGCAAGGAGTTCGGCGGCCACGACGAGAAGAAGTAGCGAGAGCCAGGAGTCTTCACCGCTACCTTCACCGTGCAGGCCCAAGCCAAGGAGTGATCCAGTGCCCGATCGCCACCCCATCACCGACACCGACGAGTGGACGGCGCTTGCCTCCCACCACGCCGAGATCTCCGAAGTGCACCTCCGAGAGCTCTTCGCCGACGACCCCGGGCGTGGCGCCACGATGAACCTGGAGGTGGGCGACGTCTACCTCGACTACTCCAAGCATCGCCTCACGCCGGAGACGGTCTCGCTGCTGGCCGCCGTGGCCCGCCGTGCCGGTGTGGAGGAGCTGCGCGACGCCATGTTCCGTGGCGAGAAGATCAACGTCACCGAGCGGAGGGCCGTGCTGCACGTGGCCCTGCGCGCCCCGGCCGACGAGGTGATCACCGTCGATGGCGTCAACGTGGTGCCGCAGGTTCACGCAGTGCTCGCCAAGATGCGCCGGTTCTCCGACAAGGTCCGCTCAGGCGAGTGGACGGGTCACACGGGAAGGCGCATCCGCACCGTGATCAACGTGGGGATCGGGGGGAGCGACCTGGGCCCGCACATGGCCTACGACGCGCTGGTCGACTTCAGCGATCGCGACATCGAGTGCCGGTTCGTGAGCAACGTGGACGGCAACGAGTTCTGGGAGCTCACCCACGACCTGGACCCCACCGAGACGCTCTTCGTCATCTCCTCCAAGACCTTCACCACGCTGGAGACGATGACCAACGCCCACTCCGCCCGCCAGTGGATCCTCGACGGCCTGGCCAAGGCGGCGGGCACGACGAGCGACGAGGTGGACGAAGGGGCGATAGCCCGACACTTCGTGGCGGTCTCGACCAACGCGCAGGCGGTGGCCGAGTTCGGCATCGACACCGAGAACATGTTCGAGTTCTGGGACTGGGTGGGCGGCCGCTACTCCTACGACGCCGCCATCGGCCTCTCGCTCATGGTCGCAATCGGGCCCGACCGCTTCGACGAGATGCTCCGGGGCTTCCACCTGATCGACGAGCACTTCCGCACCGCTCCCATCGAGCAGAACATGCCGATGCTCATGGGTCTCATGGGCGTCTGGTACAACGACCTGTTCGGGGCGCAGACCCTGGCCGTCCTGCCCTACAGCCACTACCTCGGCAGGCTCACCCCCTACTTCCAGCAGCTCTCGATGGAGAGCAACGGCAAGTCGGTCGACCGGGAGGGCCGCCCCGTGGGCATGCAGACCGGTGAGATCGTCTGGGGCCAGCCCGGCACCAACGGCCAGCACGCCTTCTACCAACTCATCCACCAGGGCACGAAGCTCATCCCTGCCGACTTCATCGGCTTCGCCCGCTCGCGCCACCAGGTGGGCGACCACCAGGACGTGTTCATGGCCAACTTCTTCGCCCAGCCCGAGGCCCTGGCCTTCGGCAAGACCGCCGAGGAGGTGGCAGCCGAGGGGGTGCCCGACTACCAGGTGGCCGCCCGAACCTTCCCCGGCAACCGTCCGACCAGCTCCATCCTGATCTCCGAGCTCTCGCCCTTCACCCTCGGCCAGCTCATCGCCCTCTACGAGCACAAGACCTTCACCCAGGGGGCGATCTGGAACATCGACAGCTTCGACCAGTGGGGCGTGGAGCTGGGCAAGAAGCTGGCGCAGGCGATAATCCCCCAGCTCACCTCGGCCGCCGATCCCGACCTGGCCCACGACAGCTCCACCAACGCCCTGATCCGCAGGTACCGCTCGCTCAAGCCGTAGGGGCCCGCACGTGGCAGGCTTCACCCCATGAAGGTCTTCGGCATCGACATCGGCGGCACCGGGATCAAGGGCGCGGTGGTCGACACCAAGCGGGGTGTGCTCAAGAGCGACCGCTTGCGCCTGCTCACGCCCCACCCCGCCACCCCCGACGACGTGGCGGAGGTGGTGCGCAAGCTGGTGAGCCACTTCGACTGGGACGGTCACGTGGGCTGCACCTACCCGGGCGTGGTCCAGGGGAGCGTCTCGCACACCGCGGCGAATCTCACGCCCGAGTGGATCGGCCTCGACATCGACGCCCTCTTCACCAAGGCCACCGGTTGCGAGGTGACGGTGCTCAACGACGCCGACGCCGCAGGCCTGGCCGAGGTTCGCTTCGGGGCCGCCGCCGGTCACCGTGGCACCGTGCTGATGCTCACCCTGGGCACCGGCATCGGCTCGGCGCTGATCGCCGACGGCCACCTGGTGCACAACACCGAGCTGGGCCACATCCAGCTGCACGGCGCCGACGCCGAGCGATACGCCTCGGGCCTGGTGCGCGAGACCGAGAAGCTCGACTACCCCGAGTGGGCGGCCCGGCTAACCGAGTACCTGGAGCTGGTGGAGAGCCTGCTGTGGCCCGACCTGTTCATCCTCGGTGGCGGGGTGAGCAAGAACTTCGACAAGTTCTCGGAGCACCTCGGCTGCCGCACGCCGGTGGTGGGGGCCAAGCTCCACAACCTCGCAGGGATCGTGGGGGCAGCCATCGCCGCCGAGCCCGGCAAGCACGAGCCCTCCCACGAGAAGGGCAAGGGGAAGGGAAAGGGCAAGTAGCGCCGAGGCCGTTGGGGCCTCGGCGGGTTACCAGCCCTTGAACTCGGGGGACCGGCGCTCCACGAAGGCGCGGACCCCTTCCTGGGCGTCCTCGGTGCCCATCACCAGCTCCTGGGCGAAGCCCTCCTCGTCGAAGGCCGTCTGGCGGCTCGACTCGAACGAGCGGTTGAGGAGCCACTTGGTCATGGCGAGCGCCTTGGTGGGCGCGGCCGCCAGGCGCCCGGCGAGGGCGGTGGCCGCGGCATCCAGCTCGGCGGCGGGCACCACCTGGTTGGCGATGCCGATGCGCTCGGCCTCCTGGGCGCTCACCTCGTCGCCCAGGAACATCAGCTCCTTGGCCTTGTGGAGGCCGACCAGGCGGGGGAGCAGGTAGGCGCCCCCGGCGTCGGGGATGATCCCCCGCCGCACGAACACCTCGATGAGCCTCGCGGTGTCGGCCATGATCACCAGGTCGCATGCCAGCACCAGCTGGGCGCCCCCTCCGGCCGCCGTGCCGTTGACGGCGGCGATCACGGGCTTCGTGCAGTCGAGGATGGATGCGGCCAGGCGCTGCCAGCCGTGCCGGATCATCCCGGACACGTCGCCCAGCGACTTGTCGGGAGCGCCCTCGGGCCGCTCGGGTCCTGGCCGGGCCGCACCTAGGGCCGCACCGGTGCAGAAGTGGCGGTCGCCCGCCCCCGTGAGGATCACCGCACGGACGGCGAGATCCTCCGATGCTCTCCCCATGAGCTCGGTGAGCCTGTCCCGTCGATCGGGGTCCAGGGCGTTGCCGTGCTCGGGGGCGTTGATGGTGATGCGGGCGATCGAGCCGTCGAGGAGCCAGGAGACCTGCTCGTCCAGGGGGGTTTTCATGGGGGAGACCTTGACACAGGGCGACGCGTCGGCCAAGAATGCAGTTACCGCGTGACAAAGGGCACACCAGTTCCGGTCCCGACGCTCACAGCTCGACGGACCAGACGTGCCCTGCGATCAACACGGGGGGACATAAAAAGGGGGGTTGATCGAGGCAGGCTGGGGGGCCTGCCTCGATCGCGTTCCCGTGGGCTCGCAAGCCTGCTCGCCCGGGAACGCCCGTCATACCTCCGCTCCGCTGAGGCCGTTCAAGGCCACGTAGGCCAAGAAAAGATCGCTAGAACGAATGAGGCCGAAATCAACACAGCACCCCTTCGGCGGGCTGGTAGAGCGCCGAGAAGTAGTCGGTCTCCGAGTGCCCGTCGTTGAGCCAGGTGCGGGTGCGCTCGGTGCGCACCCTCGTGCAGGCGCCGGCGGGGGAGCTGCTCTGGCCGGTCTGGTCCGCGGTGATCCACGGTGACGAGTACAGCGTCATCGTGATGGACGACCCCGTGTAGGTGGGCCAGAGGAGCACACCGTAGGGGGTGTTGTTGGTGATCTTGAGATCCGGCTTGGGGTACGAGAGCGTGGCCTCACGCCCGTAGGGGTAGCGGGAGATGTAGATGGTGTGGGCCATGTACTCGGGGATCTCCAGGCCGCCGAAGAAGGCCGCGTTGAAGGTGGTGGTGGCGAACTGCGACACGCCGCCGCCCACGTCGGTGGTGAACTCGCCGGCGTAGATGACCCCCGCCTCGGCGAAGCCCTTGGCCGAGGTGCGCCTCCCCACGTGGTCGTTGATCGAGAACGTCTCGCCCGGGGCGATCACCGCACCTCGCACCAGGTCGGCTATGCGGTGGATGTTCTCCACCCTCGCCTCGCAGCAGGCGTGGTTGGTGGTGAAGCTGGCCACCGGCCCCACTATGTGCATCGACTCGGCCCAGGCCGCGTCGTGGAGCGGAGCCACCGTCCCCAGGTCGAGCTGGACCGATGTGTGGCCGCCCTCGAGCGCAGCGATGATCCGATCGGCGGAGTCGGGCGCGCAGCAGCCCGTGCCGTTCGAGCCCGGGGTGTACGAGACGGTCCCGTCCGCGCCCACCTGCCAGCTCAGCTGCACGGCCGGCGTGCCCACGCTGCCCAGCTCGGAGGCCAGCGTTGCCCTCACGGCGTCGGGGTCCATCGACAGCCGCAGCCCACCGGTGCCATCGGCCTGGGCCCTCGCCCAGCCCCGCAGCGTGGCCGAGTCGATGGTGGCCGACGAGCCCTCCAGCGACAGCTGGAGGTCGCGGCTCAGCAGCTCGTTGGCCTGGGTGGCCAGCTCCCTCGCTGCCGAGTCGTCGGCAGAGGGCGCTAGGGGCACCGGGGACAGCTCGATGTAGACGAGCTCCCGATCGCCCGACGATCCCCTCCGTGCGCCCGCCTGCAGCTGGGCGGCCAGGTCGTCCAGGTCGATGCCCTCACCCCCCTGGCCCGCCACGGGCACCAGCTCACCCTCCTCCAGGGCGATGGAAGGCTCCACGGGAGGGGTCAGGTTGGCCGCCACCAGCTCGGCGGTGACGGCTTCGAGGGCAGCGGGGTTCGTCCGGTAGGTGGGGCTCACCTCGTGGTGGCGGAAGGCCGAGCCCAGCCACCCGAAGGGACGTGCGAGGAAGCTCTCGTCCCGCCCGGCGCCCATCACGGCCTCCACGGTGGCCTCCTGGTCCAGAGTCTGCCCCAGCTCTCCTGCGGCTGCCTCCAGCGATCCTGCGGGGGTCACGACCTGCACCGGCTGGCCGGCGGCCTCGCCCGCCAGCCGCTCCACGGTGGTGCGCAGCTCCGCCTCGGTGAGCCCTCCCACCGGCTCGCCGTCGACGTCCACGTTGCGCATGACCTGGTCCGAGTGGGCTGCGCTGTCGATCGCCCACGCCCCGAAGAGCAGCACGAGCACCACTCCGATGGCCACGATCGCGACGATCCCAGTGTTGCGCAGCGTCGTAGGCACGCTGAACACCTTGGCATGCCGGGGGCGGTGCTGCTGATCAGGTGGCCCTGCGGGACCCTGGAAGCGCGCTCAGCTCACGTCGCGCTTGGCCAGCCGCTCCCGAATGAGCGCCCTGCGGCGTTGGAGGTCGCTGTACGTGAGCTGCTTGGTGGCCCTGTCGACCCCGAGGGTGTCCTTGAAGCCCGTGAGGTCCACTTCGTGCTCACGAGGGTCGACGCCGATCTCGGTGCTGATGCGCTCGCCGTGCGTCTGGGCGAAGTACACGGAGATGTTGGTGATCTCTGCGAAGAGGTCGAGGTTGGGGGCGAGCGCGGCTATGGCGCCGTCGAGGAAGACGAGGTTCTTGATGAACAGCATCAGCTCCTTGGGGAGCCGGGCGCCGTAGGCGAGGAGCTGCTTGGTGGTGCGCTGCATCTCTCCCACCAGCTCGTCCGCGGTCATGGTGGTGGGGTCGACGGGCGGGCGATCGAGGCCCAGGTCCTCGGCCACCGCCTCCAGGTCGGTGTCGGCCGGGAGGGCACCCAGGTCGCGCAGGGCGGCGAGCTGCATGGTCACGTCGTTCATGCTCCCTCCCACCATGAGGCGCAGGAAGGCGAGGCGCTGGGTGTCGTCCATCCGGCCCGTGATGCCGAAGTCGAGCAGGGCGACGCGGTTGTCGGGCAGCACGAAGAGGTTCCCTGCGTGGAGATCTCCGTGGAATACCCCCTTGATGATCGCCCCTTCCAGGAACCCGATCATCCCGGTTCGGACCACGGCCTCGGTGTCGAGGTTCACCTCGCGCATCCGCTCCACGTCGTAGAAGGCGAAGCCCTCCAGCTTCTCCATCACCAGGACCTTGGGCGTGACCAGCTCGGGGTGCGGGCGTGGCACCACGAAGTTGCGCTGGCCCAGCTCCGCCAGGGCCCTGGCAACCGCGATCATGTTGTCGGCCTCCAGGCGGAAGTCGAGCTCCTCCACGATGGTCTCGGCGAACAGCTCCACCAGAGCGGGCGGGTTGGCCAGGGATGCCACCGGTATGCGACCCACCAGCAGGGGGGCCAGCCAGGCCAGCACCGCCAGGTCGTCGTGCACCAGGCGGCTCACCGACGGGCGCTGCACCTTCACCACCACGTCCTCGCCGGAGCGCAGGCGGGCGCGGTGGACCTGGGCGATGGAGGCCGCCGCCACCGGCGTGCGCTCGAAGCTCTCGAAGACATGGCTGAGGGGGGCGCCCAGGTCCGACTCGACCACGGCGCGCACCTCCTCGAAGGGCTCCGGCGGCACCTTGTCGCGCAGGCCCTGGAACTCCACGACCACGTCGGGGGGGAAGATCCCCTCACCCGCGCTGATGATCTGGCCGAGCTTTATGTAAGTGGGGCCCAGCTGCTCAGCGGCCACCCTCAGGCGGTGGCAGAGGTCCCTCGTGGAGCTCCACCCCTGAGGGTGCGTGCCTTTCCGAGCCTTCCGCCTGCCCCAGAGCCACCAGCCGGCGACGGCGCGCCCCAGGTGCCAGAGGGTGGTGAAGATCCGGCTCCCGGGAGGCAGGCGCCGCGGCGTGCTCAGCTCGACGGCCTGGCGATCGGTGACCCAGCGCGCGGTGGGCACCGAGCGGCTCCAGGCCAGGGCCTCGGGGTCGACGAGCCAGGGAGGGTCGTCGCTGAAGGTGCCGTAGGCGAGGTCGGGCGGCGGCGATCGCTTCACGGGAGCTGCGAGAGGGCTTCGAGGGTGGCCACGGCCAGCTCGGGACGGCAGATGAACAGGTCGGGCAGGTAGGGGTCGGCGTTGTTGTAGAGCAGCGGGCTGCCGTCGAGGCGCGAGCAGTGGCAGCCCGCCGCAAGGGCGACCGCCACCGGGGCGCAGGAGTCCCACTCGTACTGGCCCCCTGCGTGGAGGTAGAGGTCGACCTCCCCGCGCACCACGGCCATGGCCTTGGCCCCCGCCGACCCCATGGGCACCAGCTCGGCTCCCAGCGCCTGGGCCGTGTGGGTGGCCTGGGCCGGGGGCCTGGTGCGCGACACCGCCATGCGCAGCCCGTCGCCCCTCGCCGGCGGGAGCGATGGGGGGCTCTGCGTCGACAGCACGGTGCCGAGGGCCGGCAGCGCCACGGCCCCCACAGCGGGCTCGCCTTCGATGGCCAGCGCCACGTGCACCGCCCAGTCGGATCGGCCCGCCTCGCCGTACTCCCGGGTGCCGTCGAGCGGGTCGACTATCCAGACGCGCGACGCTCCCAGGCGGGCAGCGGTGTCGGCCGTCTCCTCCGAGAGGACCCCGTCGCCGGGGGCCTCCACGGCCAGCGCGGCCAGGATCAGGTCGTCGGAGCGGCGATCGCCGGCGTCGCGCAGCTCCGTCGCCTCCCGGGCGCTCTCGGCGCCGCGCTCTCCCAGGCCCTTGCGCATCTCCAGCAGGAGATCGCCGGCTCGCGATGCCAGCTCCACCGCAAGGGCGTGGTCTCGTTCAGTTGGTCGGGTTGGGGCCAATGGTGTGGGGGGCCTATTCTTTACCGGAATTGTCGGGTTTCGGATCTGCTACGGCCGTACCCTACGTCGCCAGAAAGCGAGCCCATGGACTACGAGCTGACTCACCTCGCCACCCTCGAGGCAGAGTCGATCCACATCATGCGAGAGGTCGCCGCCGAGTTCGAGCGGCCGGTGCTGCTGTTCTCCGGCGGCAAGGACTCGGTGGTGATGCTCCACCTGGCCTTGAAGGCCTTCCGGCCCAGCCCTCTGCCCTTCCCGGTCATGCACATCGACACGGGCCACAACTTCGACGAGGTCATCGACTTCCGCGACGAGGTGGTTGCCAGCCACGGTGTGAACCTGGTGGTGGCCAGCGTCGAGGAAGGCGAGGACCTCGTCGACGTTGTGGCCCGTGTCGATGTG
>CAYNQN010000077.1:0-8637 GCA_964399375.1 uncultured Rhabdothermincola sp.
GCATCGACGAGTCGATGGAGGCGTTGATCCACCACTTCAAGATCTTCACCGAGGGCTTCAAGGTGCCCGAGGGGGAGGCCTACGTGGCGGTGGAGTCGCCCCGCGGCGAGCTGGGGTGCTACATCGTCTCGGATGGCTCAGCCAACCCGTACCGGATGCACATCAGGGCCCCCAGCTTCGTGAACATCCAGACGCTGCCGCACATGATGCACGGAGGCCTCGTGGCCGACGCGGTCGCGGTCATCTCGTCGGTCGACCCGATCATGGGAGAGGTCGACAGGTGACGGCGCGCACGTGCCCAGCCGTGCAGGTCGCTGCCGCCGCCCCAGACGTTGGCGAGGTGGTGGGGTAGTGGCGCGGCTCTCCCCGGCGAACCTCGAGATAGCGGCCGAGATCATCGGCCGCTACCCGCGCCCGCGCTCGGCGATGGTCCCCTTGCTGCACCTAGCGCAGGAGCAGGACGGCCACGTGACGCGCGAGGCCATGGAGCACATCGCCGAGCTGGTCGGCTGCACCCCCGCGCAGGTGCTGGGCACCTGCAGCTTCTACGAGATGCTCAAGCTGGAGCCGGTGGGCACGTACATGGTGAACATCTGCACCGACATCGCCTGCATGCTGCTGGGAGCCGATGATCTCCTGCACCACGCCGAGGAGCGCCTGGGCATCAAGGCGGGCCAGACGACCCCCGACGGCGCCATCACGCTGGAGGGCGTCACGTGCATCGCCGCCTGCACCGAGGCCCCGTGCCTGCAGGCCAACTACCGCTACGTGGAGCGGGTGACCGACGAGTCGTTCGACCAGCTGGTCGACGACCTGCGCGCCGGGCGGCGCGACGACATCCCGCGCCACGGCGTGCTCGCCACGGTCCGCCAGCACATCCCCGCCGATCGGGCCGCCGGCCCGTCGGTGCCCGGCGAGGCAGGCGAGCCTGCATGGCTGGCGGTGAGCTCCGGTGCATCCTCGCCGAGCGAGGGGGACGCCAAGCCATGACGATCACCGACGCCCCCCGCATCGTCACGTCGCGCCTGCAGTACGACGACTCCCACACGCTGGCCCGCTACGAGGCCACCGGGGGCTACTCGGCCCTGCGCAAGGCGCTCGAGTCGATGTCGCCCTCGGACGTCCACGAGCAGGTGAAGGAGGCCAGCCTGCTGGGCCGTGGCGGCGCCGGGTTCCCCGCCGGCGTCAAGTGGGGCTTCTGCCCCCCCGGCGTGTGGCCCCGCTACCTGGTGGTCAACGGCGACGAGAGCGAGCCCGGCACCTACAAGGACCGCCTCCTGATGGAGCGCGACCCCCACCAGCTGATCGAAGGGGTCCTCCTCACCTGCTACGCGGTCGGCCTCTCCCAGGCCTTCCTGTACGTGCGGGGCGAGATGGCCCTCGCCCAGGAGCGTATAGCGGCCGCGCTCAACGAGGCGTATGAGGCAGGGTACGTCGGCCGCCGGATCCTGGGCACCGACTTCTCGGTCGACGTGGTGCTCCACTGGGGCGCCGGCGCCTACATCGTGGGCGAGGAGACTGCGCTCATCGAGAGCCTCGAGGGCAACCGTGGCATGCCGCGCCTCAAGCCCCCGTTCTTCCCGGCTGCCAAGGGCCTCTACATGCAGCCGACGATCGTGAACAACGTAGAGACGCTCTCGAACGTCCCGTGGATCGTGACCAACGGGCCCGCCGCCTTCACCGAGCTGGGAGCCGAGAGCTCGAAGGGCACGAGGATGTTCGCCGTGTCGGGCCACGTGCGGACGCCCGGCGTGTTCGAGGTGGAGTACGGAGTCACGACGTTCCGCGACCTCATCTACGCCCCCGTCTACGCGGGGGGCATGCGGAGCGACCGAGCGCTGAAGGCGTTCATCCCTGGGGGTGCGTCGTCGCCCTGGTTCACCGAGGAGCACCTCGACCTCCCCCTGGAGAAGACCACGGTGGACAAGGCCGGGTCCATGCTGGGCTCCGGCGCGATCGTGGTGATGGACGAGACCACCGACATGGTGGAGGCCTGCCGCCGGGTGGTCAGGTTCTTCGCTCTGGAGTCGTGCGGGAAGTGCTCGCCGTGTCGCGAGGGCACCAACTGGCTCGACAAGATCCTCCAGCGCATCCTCGCGGGCGAGGGTCGCAACGCCGACCTCGACCTGCTGCTGGACGTGAGCGACAACATCAGCCCGGGCCTGGTGTGGCCGCCCAAGCAGACCACCATCTGCCCGCTGGGCCCCTCGGCCACGGCCCCGGTGGCCTCGGCCATCAAGCTGTTCCGCCCCGAGTTCGAGGCCTACATCGCCCGCAACCCCCACGCATCGGCCACGATCCCCGTTCACTCGGTGCCGGTCGCCCTCTCAGGGGCAGGTGCCCATGGCTGACACCAAGGCGACGGGTTCCCAGCCAACCAGTACCCACCCCGCCGGCACCGATGAGGCGGAGGCCAACGGCGCCGAGCCTGCCGGGGTGCCGTTCACCCTCAACGGATCTGAGGTCCTCGGCCGTCCCGGCGAGCTGGTGATCGCCGCCGCCGAGCGCTCGGGCGTCTACATCCCACGGTTCTGCTATCACGAGCGCATGCGGCCCGTGGGCATGTGCCGCATGTGCATCGTCGAGATCGACACCGGCCGTGGGCCGTCGCTGCAACCGGCCTGCATGCTGGAGTGCGCCGAGGGGATGAAGGTCGACACCACCTCGCCCGTCACCAAGAAGGCGCAGGACGGGGTCCTCGAGTTCCTCCTCATCAACCACCCCCTCGACTGCCCCGTGTGCGACAAGGGCGGCGAGTGCCCCCTGCAGGACCAGACCATGGCCTACGGGCCCGGCGAGAGCCGCTTCGTGGAGCAGAAGCGCCACCACGAGAAGCCCATCGCCGTGAGCGACCTGGTGCTGCTCGACCGTGAGCGGTGCGTCCTTTGCGACCGCTGCACCCGCTTCGCCGACGAGGTGGCGGGCGACCCCCTCATCCACTTCCTCGACCGGGGAGTGGAGACCCAGGTCAACACCTTCCCCGACGATCCTTTCTCTTCCTACTTCTCGGGCAACACCATCCAGATCTGCCCTGTCGGAGCGCTGACCGGAACCGACTACCGCTTCAGGGCCCGCCCGTGGGACCTCGAGGAGGTGGAGTCGACCTGCACCCAGTGCTCCATGGGGTGCCGGATGGCCATCCAGTCGTCGCGCAACGAGGTGCTGCGCTTCGTGGGCGTCGACATCGAGGCCGTGAACTGGGGCTGGATGTGCGACAAGGGAAGGTTCTCGCACCAGGCCGTGAGCAGTCCCGACCGCCTCGAGGGGCCGCTGGTGCGCTCGGGAGGGCTGCCTGCCCGCTCCAGCGGGTCGGACGCCTCCGACGGCGCCGGCCTGGTCGCCGCCAGCTGGTCGAGCGCCATCTCGGCCGCCGCCGCCGCTCTCCGGGAGGGCCTGGATCGCAGCGGGCCCGCAGGGATCGGCGTGATCGGCGGGGCGAGGCTCACGAACGAGGCCGCCTACGCCTGGGCCAAGCTGGCCAAGGGCGTGATCGGCACCGACAACGTCGACGCTCAGATGGGCGACGGACTACCCGCGCAGGCCGTGGTGGGCGTGCCCCGGGCGACCATCGCAGAGGTCTGCAAGCCCGGAAGCACGGTCGTGCTGCTGGGCCCCGACCCCAAGGAGGAGCTGGGGGTCCTGTTCCTGCGCCTCCGGCACGCCGTGATCAACGACGGCGTGAAGCTGGTGGAGATCAGCCCGCAGGCCACCGGGATCACCAGCCTCGCAGCTGTGTCGCTGCACCCGCTGCCCGCCGAGCAGGGAGCGGTGGTGCGCGCCCTGAGCGCCGACGTGCCACGCGACACGGCCGGTGTGGCGGCGGCCGAGCTGGCCAGGGCCAAGGCCCTGATCGACGCCGCCGGCCAGGGAGAGCTGAGCATCGTGCTGGGCCGGCCCTCTGTGGCCGAGGGCCCCGAGGGGGTGCTGGACGCGGCCGGCGCCCTGCTGGCGGCGCGCCCCGACGCCAAGGTGCTCTCGGGGCTCCGGCGGGGCAACGTGCACGGCGCCATCGACGCCGGCCTCGCCCCCGGCCTGCTTCCCGGGAGGGTGAGCCTGGACGAGGGCCGCGACTGGTTCGCCGACCTCTGGCCGGCAGTGCCCGCCTCCGTGGGGTTGGACACCGCAGGAATCCTCCACGCTGCGGCCGAGGGTCGCATCGACACGCTGGTCCTGCTGGGCGCCGACCCCCTCTCCGATTTCCCCGACGCCGACCTGGCCGCCCGTGCGCTGGCGGGGGCGCGGCGGGTCATAGCGATCGATCGCTTCCTCACCTCCTCGTCGCGCCGGGCAGACGTGGTGCTCGCCGCGGCCGGCTTCGCCGAGGTGGAGGGCACCACCACCAACGTGGAGGGCAGGATCAGCGCCGTACACCAGCGCGTCACGCCTCCCGGGACCGCCCAGGCCGACTGGATACTGGCCGCAGAGCTGGCCTTCCAGCTGGGCGCCGACCTGGGCCTGGAGTCGGTTGCCGACATCCAGGCAGAGCTGGAGCGGGTGTCTGGGGTGCACGCGGGCCTGGTCGCCGCGCTGGCCGACGGTCGCCTCGACGCCGAGGGCGTGGTGTTCCCGGATGCCGGTGTGGCGGCCGACCTCACCGAGGCCGAGCCCGAGGCAGAAGGGTTCCCCCTGAGCGAGGAGGGGTCCACCGGCGGCACCGAGGACGAGGCCGTGGAGTCCGACGAGCAGGACGGGCCTGGCGAGCAAGCCGGCCCGCCCGGCGCCGGGGGGCCGCCGCCGACGGTGGCGTTCGTGCCCGGTCCCGCCGTGGAGCCGCCTGCCCACGACGCCTACTCGCTGCGGCTGGTGTCCACCCGCAAGCTCTACGACGAGGGCACCACGGTTCAGCGCTCGCCGCTGCTGGCGGGCCAGGCGCCCGGCACCGCGCTGCGCGTCAACCCCTACGACTTCGAGAGGGTCGGCGTCGAGGCCGGTGGCAGGGTGCGGGTGGTCAGCTCCCGCGGGTCGGTCACCGCACAGCTGGTTGCCGATGCCGGGGTCCCGAGAGGGGTCGCCTCGATCACCTTCAACCAGCCCGGTGTGCGGGCCGCCGATCTCGTCGACTCGGCCCAGCTGGTCACCGACGTTCGCGTGGAGCCGGAGGTCCGGTCGTGACGCTGGGCCTCGACCCGCTCCTGCTCGACGTCGACCTCGTCGCCGTCCTCATCGTGATCCTCAAGGTCGTGGTGGTCTTCGTCTTCCTGCTCGTGGCCACCATGTTCATGGTCTGGTTCGAGCGCAAGGTCATCGGCGACATGCAGAACCGCATCGGGCCGAACATGGCGGGGCCGTGGGGCATCCTCCAGACGCTCGCCGACGGCATCAAGTTCTTCTTCAAGGAAGACCTCCTGCCTGACAAGGCGCAGAAGTGGGTCTTCATCATCGCCCCCTTCCTCTCCTTCGTGCCTGCCTTCCTGCTGTTCGCCATCGTGCCCATAGGGGGCGACTTCAACGACGGCAACGCAGGGGTGGTCACCATCTTCGGGCGCGACACCCTCCTACAGCTGGCCGACCCGCCCATCGGGATCCTCTTCGCCCTGGCCATGTCGTCCATCGCGGTGTACGGCGTGATGCTGGCCGGCTGGTCGTCGGGCTCGAAGTACCCCCTGCTGGGCGCCGTGCGGGCTTCGGCGCAGATGGTCTCGTACGAGGCGGCGCTCGGGCTCACGGTGGCAGCGGTGGTGCTCACCAGCGGCTCGCTGGGCACCAACGCCATCGTCACCTACCAGGCGGGCGAGGGCTGGTGGGGCTGGGTGCCCAACTGGAACCTGCTGCTGGTGGGGCTCGTGCCGTTCGTGATCTTCGTGATCGCCGCCACCGCCGAGCTCAACAGGCCCCCGTTCGACCTGGTGGAGGCCGAGCAGGAGCTGGTTGGCGGCTTCAACACCGAGTACAGCTCCATCCGCTTCGCGCTCTTCTTCCTGGCGGAGTTCATGAACACCGTCACCATGTCGGGGATCATGGTCACGATCTTCCTGGGCGGCCCGGCCGGTCCCGCGCCCATAGGGCCGGGCTGGATGTGGGGCGTCTTCTGGTTCTTCCTCAAGCTGTTCGCCTTCCTCTTCATGTTCGTGTGGTTCCGCGCCACCCTGCCCAGGGTGCGCTACGACAAGCTCATGGACCTGGGCTGGAAGGTGCTCACCCCGCTGGCCCTCGGTTGGTTCCTGCTGCTGGCGGCCCTGAAGGTGGGCGGCGAGCAGGACTGGAACCCGGTGCTCGTG
The DNA here is from genome assembly GCA_964399375.1 of uncultured Rhabdothermincola sp. Taxonomy (GTDB): domain Bacteria; phylum Actinomycetota; class Acidimicrobiia; order Acidimicrobiales; family Acidimicrobilacustridaceae; genus CAYNQN01. The sequence goes on from CAYNQN010000077.1 coordinate 6,219, forward strand.
GTGATCGTGAGCGTTGCGGTGATGGGCGTGGGAGCGTCGTTGCTGCGCGGCGCCGTGAGGTCTGGTCGCCAACGTCGCCTGGCCGAGGCCGAGCTCGTGGGAGAGTTCGACTGATGGGCTACCTCGACGGCTTCCGGGTGACGTTCGGCCAGATCGGCCACGTGGTCACCACGCAGTACCCCGAGCAGAAGGCGCCCAAGCCCGAGCGGGTGCACGGTCGCCACGTGCTCAACCGCTACGAGGACGGGATGGAGAAGTGCATCGGGTGCGAGCTGTGCGCGGGCGTCTGCCCGGCTCGCTGCATCTACGTGCGCGGCCTCGACAACCCGCCCGACGACCCGGTGTCGCCCGGCGAGCGCTACGGGTACGTGTACGAGATCAACTACTTGCGGTGCATCCACTGCGACCTGTGCGTGGAGGCCTGCCCCACCGAGGCCATCACCGAGACGAAGCTCTTCGAGTTCTCCTTCACCAACCGCTCCGACGCCATCTACACCAAGGACGAGCTGCTGGTGGGCGACGACGGCAAGCCCCAGCACCTCCCCTGGGAGGACTGGCGCCCCGGCGACGACGAGCACACGTCGGCCTGGATGCGCGCCACCTCGCCCTCGGGAGATGCCTCCTACGAGGGCCGCGTGGCCTGGTCGGGAGAGCTGGGCTACGGCGTGCGCGCCCCCGAGCAGGGCCAGTCCGGTGACGTTGCGGAGCAGGCTGCGGAGCAGAAGCCGGAGCAAGAAGAGGGTGGTGGCCACCCATGACCACCACCGTGTTCTTCATCAGCGCGGTGCTGGCGCTGCTCGGTGCGGCCACGGTGGTGTTCGCCCGCAACCCGGTGCACTCAGCCCTCGGCCTGGTGGGCACGCTGTTCGCCATAGCCGTGCTCTTCTTGAACCAGGAGGTCAACTTCCTGGCGGCGGTGCAGGTGATCGTCTACACGGGCGCCATCGTGGTGCTCATCTTGTTCGTCCTCATGATCCTCGGGGTCGACAGGGAGGAGGACCTCGAGACGGAGCCCCTCGTGGGCCAGCGCGCCCTGGCGGGCGTCGTCGCGGCCCTGCTCGGCCTGGGCCTCCTGTCGGTGATCCTCTTCGGTGGCGACAACATCGTCACCGGCGCCCGCTCGGCGACGGACTCGATCAGCGCCACGCTCCCCGACGTGAACCAGATCGGCGAGGAGCTGTTCACCAACTACGTCTTCGCTCTGGAGATCACCGCCGCACTGCTCACCATCGCCGTGGTGGGGGCGGTCGTGCTCGTCCGCCGCACCGGCGACGTGGAGCCCCTTCCCGAGCCCGAGTCGCTCACCTTGGAGGACGACGACAAGGTGTACATGGCCCCCGAGCCCAGTGACCCGGAGGCATCACGCTGATGGAGAACCTGGACCTCGGCTACCTGAGCCTCTCGGCGCTCCTCTTCGCCCTCGGGGCCTTCGGGGTGCTCTACAGGCGCAACACGCTCGTGATGATCATGTGCATCGAGCTGATGCTGAACGCCGTGAACCTCACCTTCGTCACCTTCGGGCGCATGCTCGACGACATCAGCGGCCAGGTGATCGTGTTCTTCGTGCTCGTCGTCGCAGCGGCCGAGGTGGTGGTGGGCCTGGGCCTCGTGGTGGCCGTGGCGCGGCGCAGGCCCGGCGCCACGGCGGACGACATCCGGGTGCTGCGGGGATAAGGAGCCGATCGAGCACATGCACGACCTGATCTGGTTGATCCCCGCGCTGCCCCTGGCCGGCTTCCTCCTGCTGCTCGCGTTCGGCCGCCGCCTGGGTGAGCCGCTCGCCGGGTGGCTGGGCACGGCGATGGTGGGGGCCTCGTTCGTCGTGGCGCTCATCGCCTTCGGGTGGCTCCGCAACGAGCCGGGCAACACCGCAACCGACGTCCTCTTCTCGTGGATCCCGGTGGGCGACTTCAGCGTGGACATCGGCTACCTGCTCGACCCGCTCTCGATGACGATGATCCTGTTCGTCACGGGCATCGCCACGATGATCCACCTGTACTCGATCGGGTACATGCACGGCGACAGGGACTTCTCGAAGTTCTTCCTGTACATGAACCTGTTCGTGTTCTCCATGGTCGTGCTGGTCCTCGCCGACAACCTGCTGCTCACCTTCCTCGGTTGGGAGGGTGTGGGCGCCTGCTCCTACTTCCTGGTGTCGTTCTGGTTCACGAAGGACGGCAACGGCAGCGCCGGCAAGAAGGCCTTCGTCACCAACAGGATCGGCGACTGGGGCTTCATGGTGGGGATCTTCGTCACCTTCTTCACCTTCGGCACCATCACCTACACCGAGTTCCTGCCCCTCGCCCCGGGCCTGGCCGCCACCACGGCCACGTTCATCGCGGGGGCCATCTTCATAGGCGCCATCGGCAAGTCGGCCCAGATCCCGCTGTTCGTGTGGCTGCCCGACGCCATGGCCGGC
>CAYNQN010000078.1:0-8623 GCA_964399375.1 uncultured Rhabdothermincola sp.
CTTGCAGTCGGGGATGAGCACCTCCACCGACACCCCCGGTGTGCGCCGGCGGATGGCCTCGATGGTGGCGGCGAACGCTCCCGCTCCCCCGTCGGCCAGGTCGTCGCGGGCCACCGCGGTGACCACGGCGAACCCCAGGCCCATCGCCTCCACGGCCTCGGCCACGCGCCCCGGCTCGGCTGCGTCGAGCGGCCCGGGGTGGCGGGTGTCGACCAGGCAGAAGCCGCAGGCGCGGGTGCAGCGCTCGCCGTTGATCATGAAGGTGGCGGTGCCGTCGGCCCAGCACTCGTAGATGTTCGGGCAGCCGGCCTCCTCGCACACCGTGACCAGGCCGAGGTCTCGGATGGTGCGGCGCAGCCGCTGGTAGCCGGTGCCCATGCGAACGGGGGCGCGCATCCAGTCGGGCTTGCGCGAGCGGATCTCCACGCTCTGGGTGACCCCGGCCTCGGCCAGCCTCAGCTGGCGGCGGGAGGTGGTGGTTCGCTCGCCCACCAAGGTGGTTCGCTCGCCCGCAGATGAGGTGGTGCGCTCGCCGGGAGATGTGGTGCGCTCCCCCCTCGAGAACGGCGAGAGATCCTCACGGTGGTGCCGCCACACCACGTCCTGGCGATCCAGGTGGCTCTGGCTCCCCCAGTGCTCGGCGGCCCTCGCCACCACCGCGTCCACCACGTCCTGCATGGAGGCCTCCACGCCCTCGGCGCGCAGCGACGTCACTCCCATGCCGGTGATGCCGCAGGGCACGATGCGCTCGAACCAGCTCATGTCGGGGTCCACGTTCAGGGCGAACCCGTGCATGCTGCGGCTGCGCGACAGGCGCACCCCCACTGCCGCCACCTTCCTTGGGCGCTCGCCGGTGGGATCCACCCACACACCGGGGTGCTCGGCGATGCGGCCGGTGCCGGGCAGGCCCAGGTCGCCGAGAGCGTCGATGAGCACCTGCTCCACCGACCGCACGTAGGCCACCGTGTCGGCCATCCCCCCGCCCCGCTTGCCGGGCACGGTGAGCACCGGGTAGCCCACCAGCTGGCCGGGGCCGTGGTAGGTCACGTCGCCTCCCCGGTCGGTGCGCACCACCTGGGCACCCAGCTCTTCGGAAGGCGCCAGCACGTTGGCCATCTGGCCCCGTGGGCCGAGCGTGTACACGTGGGGGTGCTCCAGCAGCAGGAGCCAGTCGTCGCTGCCCCCGAACAGGGCGTGCTGGAGGGCAAGCGCCTCGTGGTACGGGACCGAGCCGAGCCACCGGACCCGCAGGATCCGATCGATCGGGCCCACTACAGCTCTGCTTCCCAGTCCCTGGTCTCGAGGATGTGCTTCACCTCTCGCAGGAAGGCCGCTGCGTAGGCCCCGTCGAAGGCACGGTGGTCCCAGCTGAGGGCGAGCATCCCCACCGAATGGATGGCGATGGCCTCGCTGCCGTCTGGCCCGGTCACCACCACCGGCTTGCGGGTCACCCCGTCGGTGGAGAGGATCGCCACCTGGGGCTGGTTGATGATGGGCAGCACCAGGTGGGTGCCGAACGAGCCCGAGTTGGAGATGGTGAAGGTGCCACCGGTTATGTCGTCGACCGAGAGCTTGCGAGCCCTCGCCCGCTGCGCCAGGTCGTTGATGGATCGTGCGACGGCACGCATGCGCAGGCCGTCGGCGTCGTGGATCACGGGCGCCAGCAGGGCCTCGAAGTCGAGGTCGACGGCGAAGGCCAGGTTCACGTAGTTGTGAACCACCAGCTCGCCCTCGCCCATGGTGGCGTTCAGGTGCGGGTAGTCGGCCAGCGCCTCCATGACCGCACGTGAGATGAACGGCAGGTACGTGAGGCTGTAGCCCTCCGTCTCCTTCCACTCCGCCTTGTGCTGGCGGCGCACCTTCTCCACGTTCTCGTAGTCGACCTCCACGATGGTGTAGGCGTGGGGCGAGGACGACTTGGAAGCCACCATGTGCTCGGCGGTGAGCCGCCGGATGTTGTTGAGCGGCTCGATGGTCTCGCGGCCGGCGGCCGCTCCCTGGGGAGGAGCGGGCAGGGGCGGCCGGGCCGTCTCCTGCGCAGCCGGGGCCTGGGGAGCGGCCGCCGGGGAGCCGGCCTGCTCGCGGATGGCCCGCTGCACGTCGGCCCGGGTGATGCGACCCCCTGCACCGGTGGGCGTCACCGAGGCGAGGTCGAGCGAGTAGTCGGTCACCAGCTTGCGCACCACGGGCGACATGAGCCGGCCCTCGGCGCCGGAGCCGTTGCCCTCCTGGGCGGCCGCCGGGGCGGGCGCGGGCGAGGCGGGTGCAGCCGGGGCGGGCGACTGGGCAGGCGGAGGTGGCGCCGCTGAGCTGGGAGGTGGCGGGGGCGGAGGGGGCGAGGGCGCCGACGGGGGTGGAGGCGGAGAGGGCCGCTGCTCGCCCACCGCGGGGGCCTCGGTGGTGGGCTCCTCGGAGACGGCCGGCATCGTGGTGGTGGCGTCGGCCTCTGCGGGCTCCGCGGGCTCCGGCGTGGAGTCGGTGGAGGTTGACGCTGCGGCAGCGCCCGCCCCGCCCGGCTCGTCGCTCAGCACGGCCAGCACGGTGCCCACGTCCACCGTCTCGCCTTCGGGCACCTTGATCTCGGCCACGTACCCGGCAGCGGTGGAGGGCACCTCCGAGTCGACCTTGTCGGTGGAGACCTCGAAGAGCACCTCGTCGAGCTCGACGCGGTCGCCCACGCCCTTGAACCACTTGGTGATGGTCCCCTCGGTCACGGACTCGCCCAGCTGGGGCATCTGGATGTCAGTCATCGGAGCTCTTTCGTTTCGAACGGGTGCAACGTCACCCGTGGAGGGATCGACCGGTGAGGGCGAGCACGCTCTCGCCGAACAGCTCGCTCAGGGTTGGGTGGGGCTGGATGAGCTCGCCGATCTCGTCGACGGTGGCCTCCCAGTTAACCGAGAGGTAGGCCTGGCCGAGCTGTTCGGTGACCCACGGCCCCACCATGTGGACGCCCAGCACCTGGCCGGCGCGCCCGTCGGGGCCCTTCTCGGCGATGACCTTCACCATGCCGTCGGGCTCGCCGACGATCAGGGCACGCCCGTTGCCTATGTATCGGTGCTTCGAGGTGACCACCTCGTAGCCCGCATCCCGTGCGGCCTGCTCGGACAGCCCGACGAAGGAGACCTCGGGGTGGCAGTAGATGCACCAGGGAACCCGGTCGTAGGCGACGGGCACCGGGTTCTCGCCCAGCACGTCCTTGATCGCCAGGATCCCCTCGGCGAAGCCCACGTGGGCGAGGGCGGGCGTGGCGATCACGTCGCCTATGGCGTACACACCCGGCTCGGCGGTGCGGCACAGCTCGTCGACCACGATGTGGCCGGCGTCGGTCACCTCCACCTTGGTGTCGGCCAGGCCCAGGCCCTCGGTGAGCGGGCGCCTGCCCACGGCCATGACCACCAGGTCGGTCTCGACGGTCTCGCCTTCGCCGAAGGTGACGGTGGTGGACGAGCCGTCGGCCGAGGGCTCGTGGCCCTTCACCATCACCCCCGTGCGGATCTCGATGCCCCTCTTGCCCAGCAGGCGCGTCACGAGCTTGGTGATGTCGTCGTCGCACCCCGGGAGGATCTTGGGGAGCGCTTCGAGCACCATCACCCTCGATCCGAGGTCGGCCAGGAGCGACGCGAACTCGCAACCTATGGCTCCCCCGCCGATCACCACGGCCCTCTCGGGGAGCGAGTCGATGGACAAGAGCTCGTCGGAGGTCACCACGACGCGACCGTCGACGTCGAAGCCCGGGATGGTGCGTGGCACCGACCCCGTGGCCAGGAACACGTTGGAGGCCTGGAGCTCGACGTCTCCCGAGGATCCCCCGGAGACGCGCACCTTGCGGGCGGAGCCCTCGACGCCACCGGGCTCCAGCGTGCCCACGCCGTCGTACACGGTGACCTTGCGGCCCTTCAGCAGACCCGAGAGGCCGGAGTAGAGCTGGTCGATCACCTTCTGCTTGCGCACCTGCGAGACGCTCAGGTCCACCGTGGGCTCGCCGCCACCCACACCGAACTCGCTCGCCCCGGCGACGGCGCGGTAGACGGCCGCCGTCTCCAGCAGCTCCTTGGCGGGCACGCACCCCACGTGCAGGCAGGTACCTCCCACCTTGGCCATCTCCACCAGGCCTATGTCGAGGCCCGCAGACGCTCCGTAGAGCGCTGCTGCATAGCCGGCGGGCCCACCACCCACGATCACCACATCATGGTTCTCGGCCGTGGGGACCACCTCCTGGGAGAGCACTTGGGATACGACCTCCCACCGAGCCTACCCAGCGCTCACCGGGCCACGAACAGTGGTGGAAGAGCCCGGTTCAGCGCGCGATGAACAGCTGGAGGGTGAAGGCGCCGATGATGGCGATGCCGCACACCAGGGCCAGCAGGATCAGCATCCGCGTGCTCATCGTGGTGCTCCGCTTCGGTCAGCGGGAGGTGCGGCGGCGCCCCACCAGCCAGCCGATCACGAAGGCGAGAACGGCGAAGACGGTGAGCACGAGCCACAACGGCCACCGGAAGTCGAAGAAGAGGAAGCTGAGCTGCGTCTCGGCGGTGTTCTGGGCGATGAAGATGACCAGGCCGATCACGATCACCGCGGCGACGATGAGCCGCCCGTCCACTCCCCTGCCCTGCTGGCCAGAGCCGCTGCCGGTGTCGCGTGCCATCCCCGCACGTTAGTGGCCGCCGGGGCTCCAGACGGTCCACACCGAGCCGGTTGCCCCACGACGCAGATGCCGGACCGGGCCGATGCCAGACTGATCGGATGGAAGTGGCCATAGCTGGGGCGAGCGGCCTGATCGGCACGGCGCTGGTGGCGTCGCTGCAGGCCGACGGGCACCGTGCTGTGCCGCTGGTGCGCCGCGGCGTGCGCAGGGGCGAGGACGCCATCGCCTGGAACCCCGCCGAGCGCTCGGTGGACCGGGCGTCGCTGGAGGGCATGGGCGCTGTGGTGAACCTGGCCGGGGCGGGCCTGGGCGACCGCCGCTGGTCCGACGAGTACAAGCGAGTGCTGGTGCAGAGCCGCACGAGGACCACGTCGCTGCTGGCCGAGACCCTGGCGTCGCTCAACCGCCCGCCGGCAGCGCTGGTGAGCGCCTCGGCCATCGGGTACTACGGCGACCGGGGCGACGAGGCCCTAACGGAGAGCTCGTCTCCTGGGTCCAGCTTCCTCGCCTACCTAGTGATGAGGTGGGAGGAGTCGGCAAGGGCGGCCTTCGAGGCGGGGATCAGGGTGGCCTTCGCCCGCACCTCCATCGTGCTCAGCTCCGAGGGAGGGGCGCTCCCCAAGCTCGTCCCCCTCTTCAAGCTGGGCCTCGGGGGTCGCATGGGCTCCGGGAGGCAGTGGTGGAGCTGGATCTCGATCGACGACGAGGTGGCCGCCATCCGGTTCCTGATCGACGGCGACCTGGAGGGCCCGGTGAACCTCTCGTCGCCGCACCCGGTGACCAACCGCGACTTCACCCGCACGTTGGCGAGGGTGCTGGGGCGCAGGGCCTTCACGAGGGTCCCGGCGTTCGGCCCGAAGCTGCTGCGCGGCCCCGAGCTGGCCCAAGAGCTCCTCTTCACCAGCCAGCGCGTGGTGCCCACCGCCCTGGAGGCCGCCGGCTTCACCTTCTCGCACCCCGACCTGGAGGGGGCGCTGCGAGCGGTGCTCGACCGCCCCGAGGCCTAGCTACTTCGGGGGCATCCTTATGCCGCCGTCCACCCGGATGGTCTCGGCGTTCACGTAGCTGTTGGTCACCAGCTCCAGCACCATCGAGGCCAGCTCGGCGGCGGTGCCCAGGCGCTTGGGGAACAGCACGTTGCGCTCGAGGTTGGCCTTGAACTCCTCGGAGCCCTCGCCGGTGCCGTAGATGGGTGTGTCGATGAGGCCCGGGGCGATCGTGTTCACGCGGACGCCCACCGCGGCGAGGTCGCGGGCGATCGGCAGCGTCATGCCCACCACGCCGCCCTTCGAGGCGGAGTACGACGACTGGCCCACCTGGCCGTCGAAGGCGGCGGCCGAGGCCATGTTGACCACCGCACCCCGCTCGCCGCCCTCCAGTGGGTCGGTGAGGCTCATGGCGGTGGCGGCCAGGCGGATGCAGTTGAAGGTGCCGATGAGGTTGACCTCCACGACCTTGCGGAAGATGTCGAGGTCGTGCGCCGAGCTGTACTGGCCGTCGCGCCCGATGGTGCGGGTGGCCCAACCGATGCCGGCCGAGTTCACCAGCGCCCTCAGCGGGCCCATCTCCTTGGCCAGCTCCACCGCGGCGATCACAGCGTCGGTGTCGGTCACGTCCACGTGGGCGAAGGCTCCGCCCACCTCGGTGGCCAGCGCCTCGCCTCGCTCGTCCTGGAGGTCGGCCACCACGACCTTCGCCCCCCGCTCGGCCAGCGCCCTCACGCTCGCCTCGCCGATGCCGGAGGCACCGCCCGTCACGATCGCAGATATCCCCTCTATCTCCATGGCGGCACACACTAGAGCGGCCCCCACCCCGGCCCGCCACTCGCTGCCACGGTGCGCTGCCAAAGGTAAGGTGGCCGACCCTGGCGGCGTGGCCGAGTGGTTTAGGCAGAGGCCTGCAAAGCCTTTTACCCGGGTTCGATTCCCGGCGCCGCCTCTGAGAACTTGGGAGGTCGAGGCGCTCCCGACCGTGCTGCCTACGTGTGGCAGCCGGCCATGCACACCCCCAGGTTGGCTGTCTGCACCGACGGCAGGACCCACCACGATCGGGAGCACCTCACATCAATCCGACGTGCCCAGGGTCTGCCCGGTTCCCGGCGCCACCGGTGTCACCCGGGCTAGACGGGGTGGTGCCCAGCCGCCGCAGACGGTCGTGATGGATGGAGGGATGCCGGCGCGCCCTAGCAGCACCCGAAGGGCTGGGCTCAGAGCGTTGCCCAGTAGCTCCCGTCGAGCATCGCCTCGATGGTCCGCCTGTGCATCACCAGGTCGTCGGGGTCGTCGGGGCGCTCCGCCGTGCCGGCGAGGATCAACCGGTGCTGCATGCGCGCCATCACCACGCCGTGCCTCAGCGCCGCGTACAGCAGGTAGAACTCCATGTCGATCGGTTCGTAGCCGGTGAGCGACCGGTAGGTGGCCACCACGTCTTCGATGCGGAGGAACCCCGGCATGCCCGGGAGGCCCGCGTCTTGGGCGATGCCCTCGAAGAAGAGGTGGAGGAACACGGTCCACGCCACGTCCAGCTCGCGGGGCCCCACGCCTGCCATCTCCCAGTCGAGCACTCCCACCGGCTCGAAGCCGTCGTAGAGCACGTTGCCTATGCGGGCGTCGCCCCAGCTGAGCACGGCGGCACCGTCGCGCTCGGGCCAGTTCTCCTCCATCCAGTCGAAGCAGCGCTCCAGCACCGGGATGCGGCCGCCGTCGGCCGCCACCCACTCGTAGAAGCTGCGCTGGTTGGCCACGTGGCGGCCGAGCGCGCTGGGCTGGGGCTGGTCCATCTCGAGGAAGTCGAGGTCGGCGTTGGTGCGGTCGATCGAGTGGACGCCGGCGATCACGGCCACGGTGGCGTCCTGCAGGCGGCGCTGGTCGGCCTCGGAGGCCTCCGACAGCCAGCTGCCGAAGTTGTAGGGCAGCACGTCGGGGGGCACCCGGCCGTCGACCCTGTCCATCACGAAGAAGGGCGAGCCCAGGGCCGAGGGGTCGGGCTCGTACCAGCGGGCGGTGGGCACGGGCACGTCGGTGGCGCTCTCCACCAGGCGCATCACCCTGTACTGGCGGCCCAGCTCGTAGGAGGGGAACACGGGCACCGCTGCCGCTTCCGGCTCCATGCGGGCCACGCAGGCCCGGGTGCGCCTCTCTCCTGCCTCGGTGAGGGTGAGGTCGAAGAGCACGGTGTCGCTCGACATGCCGTTGGCGATCGGGCTCTCGAGCATCTCCACCGTGGGCTCGGCGTCGTCGGGCAGGTGCGATGCGAACCACCGAGACAGCTGACCCTGCACCTCTTGCGGGTCGCGGGTGACCATCCGCAACCGCTCGCCTTCCTGGCTCATGGCCCCCCTCGGACTCAGTAAGGCACCGCCTTCGCCGGCACCGGCCGAGAATAGCCATCGGCCGGCTCGCCCGAGCTCTCGACATCTATCCGGGGAAGGATCCGGTCGAGCCAGCCCGGCAGCCACCAGTTCACGTCGCCGAGCAGCCGCATGGTGGCCGGCACCAGCACGATGCGGACCACGGTCGCATCCACGAGGATTGCCGTGGCCAGGCCGAGGCCCATCATCTTCACGATGGGGTCCTCGGCCAGCACGAAGCTGCCGAACACGGCGATCATGATGAGCGCCGCCGAGGTGATCACCCGGGCGGTCGAGGAGATGCCCGACACCACGCTGGAGGTGTTGTCGCCGGTGCGCACGTACTCCTCGCGCACCCTCGACAGCAGGAACACCTCGTAGTCCATCGAGAGCCCGAAGAGGATGGCGAACATCATCATGGGCACGAAGCTGGCTATGGGCACCGTGTGCTCCAGCCCGAACACCCCGCTCAGCCAGCCCCACTGGAACACGGCCACCACCACCCCGTAGGCGGCGGCGATGGAGAGCAGGTTCATGAGCGCCGCCTTCAGCGGCACCAGGATCGAGCGGAACACCACCATCAGCAGCAGGAACGAGACCACCAGGATCGCCCCGATGAACCAGGG
>CAYNQN010000079.1:0-8559 GCA_964399375.1 uncultured Rhabdothermincola sp.
CTACTCCGAGGTGTACCTGTCGCCAGACCTCCCCGACTACAAGGGTTGGGCCGAGGCCATGGGGTGCGTCGGCATGCGCGTGGAGTCGCCCGAAGAGGTGCTGCCCTCCATCGAGAAGGCCAACTCCATAGACGACCGGCCGGTGGTCATAGAGTTCCGCACCGACAGCCGTGAGAAGGTGTACCCCATGGTTCCCGCCGGCCTGTCGAACGACGCGATCATCGTCGATCCTGCTCACGGAGAGGGCGGCAACTGATGGGCAGCACCGACAAGACCGAGAGCCGGCCCGAGCACCACCTGCTCACCGTGCTGGTGGAGAACAGGCCGGGTGTGCTCACCCGCGTGGCCGGGCTCTTCGCCCGCCGTGGCTTCAACATCTCAGCCCTGGCGGTGGCGGCGACCGAGGACGAGCGCTTCAGCCGGATGGCCATAGCGGTGGACGCCGCCTCGGCCCCCCTCGAGCAGGTGGTCAAGCAGCTCGACAAGCTCATAAACGTGGTGAGGATCGACGAGCTCCCTCCAGGCGAAGCCAACGAGGTTCTGCTGGCGACCCTCACCAACCCCACGCTGGCCAGCCCGGTATGAGCCGCCTCGGCGGCTGGAAGCCGGGCCCCGGCCGATCACACCCCACCCGATGAAGGAGAGCTGAGACGTGGCAAACATCTACTACGAGAACGACGCCGACAGGGCCGTCATCGCCGACCGCAAGGTTGCGATCATCGGCTACGGGTCGCAGGGCCACGCGCATGCCCTCAACCTCAAGGACTCGGGGATCGACGTTCGGGTGGGCCTGGCCGACGGGTCGCGATCGATCGAGAAGGCCCGTGCCGCGGGCCTGAAGGTCATGTCGGTGGCCGAAGCGGCCGACGAGGCCGACGTGATCATGGTGCTCATCCCCGACACCGAGCAGAAGCGTGTGTACGAGGAGTCCATCGCGCCACACCTCCGCGAGGGCGACGCCCTGCTCTTCGCACACGGCTTCAACATCCGGTTCGGGCGCATCGTGCCCCCCGAGGGTGTCGACGTGGGCATGATCGCCCCGAAGGGCCCAGGTCACCTCGTGCGCCGCACCTACGAGGAGGGCGGGGGCACCCCGTGCCTCATCGCCGTCGCGCAGGACGCCTCCGGCAAGGCCAAGGAGCTCACCCTCGCCTACGCGGGCGCCATCGGGGGCTCCAGGGCAGGGGTGATCGAGACCACCTTCGCCGAGGAGACCGAGACCGACCTGTTCGGCGAGCAGGTGGTGCTCTGCGGGGGCACCACGGCCCTCGTGCAGGCCGGCTTCGAGACGTTGGTGGAGGCCGGTTACCAGCCGGAGGTGGCCTACTTCGAGTGCCTCCACGAGCTGAAGCTCATCGTCGACCTCATGTACGAGCAGGGCATCGGCGGCATGCGCTACTCGGTGTCGGACACCGCCGAGTACGGCGACCTCACCCGTGGGCCCAGGATCATCGACGACAGCACCCGGGCCGAGATGCGGCGCATCCTCACGGAGATCCAGACGGGTGCCTTCGCCGAGGAGTGGGTGGCCGAGAGCGAGGCGGGTCGCACCAGGTTCCACGAGCTGGAGGAGAAGGGTCGCCAGCACCAGATCGAGCAGGTCGGCGAGGAGCTGCGGGCGATGATGCCGTGGATCTCAGAGGGCCGCGCCAAGGTGCAGGAGGCCTCCGGCGGCCAGGGCTGAGGCCCTCGCTAGGAGCTTCTGGCCAGGCGGTCCCGCAGGTGGTCCGCCTGGCCGTCGTCGCCCTTGATCAACGACTCGCGGAAGTCGCTCTCCGAGTAGGGGAGCGAGTCGGGCACGAAGGCCAGCAGGATGCTCGTGCGATGGGGACCGTCCCCATAGGGCGCGAGCGAGGCGTGCATCATGTCGCCGTAGTGGAGGGTCACGTCGCCGGGCTCGGTGGCCAGCCCGACGCCGCGGGGAGCCGACGGGTCTTCCGGATCCATGAAGGTGAGCGAGTAGCGCCATGAGCCCGGGAGCATCCGCAGCTCGCCGCTGCCGGGGCCTTCGCCTGTGACGCAGATCGTGGCGATGAGCAGCGGGCACATGGTGGCGTGCCCGCCCATGCCGCAGTCGCGGTGCCAGGGCAAGTCGGCGAGGCCCTCGACCACGTCGGGGACCTTCCACAGCACCTCGGCGCCCTCGTCGCCCCTCGGGTCGCGCAGCGAGAGCGGGTGGGACGACAGCGCTCCCAGCTCCAGCAGCCGGCCGTCGGTGCAGAGCTCACGCAGGGCGGGCTCCCTGGCGGCGTAGGTCACCCTGCACAGGACTGCCTCGCCCGAGCTGTTCCTTCCCCACCACGACCGCCCGTCGCCCTCGGCGGCCTCGGCTGCAAGTCGCTCCGTCGCCTCCTGCAGCCGGGCGACCTCCTCGGGCGAGAACACCCCCTTCACCAGCAGGCATCCGGCGACCTCCAGGTGATCTGCCATCTCCACGGGGTCGTCGGTCGGCGAGAACGAGCGCTCCACGTCGAGGGGGTCTCCGTGGCGGTCTCTCAACACGAGGCCCTCCGACGGGTAGATGGGCCTGCCGTGGAACATCGCCCTCAGGGCCGGCTCCCAGCGCACGAAGCGCAGGGGGTTCCCCGCGGGGCACGTGGCCCGATCGGAGTAGAGGAGGCCAGGGGCGGTCTCCAGGTCCCGCACCAGGCCCTCCCAGTCGGCTTGGGAGAGCTCCACCAGCGTCCTGGCATCCTGGTCGCCGGGCTCTACCAGGATGGCGTCGCCCGTGGAGCGGTAGGTGTAGCTGATCCCGGTGCGCGCTATGCGGAACGCGATGGCACCGAGCTCGGCGGCGTCGCCAGCAGCGAGCGCCCCGTTCCCGGCGGCCAGGCGCCGCGGCAGCTCGGTCTCGTGGAAGTGCTCGAAGTCGATCCCGGCGGTGCCCATGGCCCCTCCAATCCCCCTGCCGCTCTCGGTGACACGCTACGCCCGGCGCAGGCGTCGGTGCCACGGGTGGCACATCAGCTGGCGATGGCCTCCACCACGTGGTCGATGCAGGCCGTGAGGGCGGCCACGTCGTCGGGTTCGATGGCGGGGAAGAGCCCCACGCGCAGCTGGTTGCGGCCGAGCTTGCGGTACGACTCGGTGTCGACGATGCCGTTGGCCCTCAGAACGCCCGAGACCACCTTGGCGTCGATGCCTTCGGCGAGGTCGATCGTGGCCACCACGTGGCTGCGGTCGGAGGGGTCGGCCACGAACGGGCTGGCGTAGGGGGAGGCCTCCGCCCACGAGTAGATGATCCCGGCCGAGCGGTCGCACCGTGACGCCGCCCACTCCAGGCCACCGTGGCCGTTGACCCAGTCGACCTGCTGCGCTGCCAGGAAGATCGTGGCCAGCGATGGGGTGTTGTAGGTCTGGTCCTTGCGGCTGTTGTCGAGGGCGATGGACAGGTCCAGGGAGGCCGGGACCCAACGATCCGACGAGGCGATCTGTCCTATGCGCTCCACGGCAGCGGGCGACACCGCCGCCAGCCAGAGCCCGCCGTCGGATGCCAGCGCCTTCTGGGGTGCGAAGTAGTAGACGTCGACCTGCGTCGGGTCGAAGCGCAGCCCGCCGGCCGCCGAGGTTGCATCGACCGCCACGAGCGCCTCCCCCGGGTCGACCCCCTGGGGGCGACGCAGCTCCATCGACACGCCGGTGGAGGTCTCGTTCTGGGTGAGGGCGTAGGTGTCGATCCCTGCCGAGGCCTTCGGCTCGGGGTGCGTGCCGGGCTCCGAGGTGATCACCTCGGGGTCCTCCAGGTGGGGCGCGGCGGCCACGGCGTCGGCGAACTTCGAGGAGAACTCCCCGAAGCTGAGGTGCTGGCTGCGCTGGGCGATGAGGCCGAAGGTGGCCGCGTCCCAGAAGGCGGTGGTCCCCCCGTTGCCCAGGATCACCTCGTAGCCGTCGGGCAGGGCGAGCATCTCGGCCAGGCCGTTGCGCAGCTGGCTCACCACGAAGCGCACCGTGGCCTGGCGGTGGCTGGTGCCCAGGAAGGTGTCGCCCGCCTGGGCGAGGGCCTCCAGCGACTCGCTGCGCACCTTGGAGGGCCCGCAGCCGAAGCGGCCGTCGCCGGGCAGCATGTCGAGAGGTATGGAAACGTCGGGAAGGTCGCTGCTCATCGTGTGTCACGCTACCTTTCGCCGGATCGGCCCCGTTCCGACCAGACGTGCAGAGTGAGGAGAGCAGTGAGCGACGAGGAGCGACTCTCACGGAGGGTGGCGGCGATCACCGAGTCGGCCACCCTGGCGGTCGACGCCAGGGCCAAGGCCCTCAAGGCCGCCGGCGAGCCGGTGATCGGCTTCGGCGCGGGCGAGCCCGACTTCCCCACGCCCCAGCACGTGGTGGACGCAGCGGTCGAGGCCTGCCGCGACGAGCGGAACCATCGCTACACGCCGGCATCGGGCCTGCCCGAGCTGAAGCAGGCCATCGCGGCCAAGACGCTCCGCGACTCGGCCTACGAGGTGCTGGCGGGGCAGGTGCTGGTGACCAACGGCGGCAAGCACGCCGTGTACACGGCGTGCATGACCCTGCTCAACCCCCGCGACGAGGTGCTGCTCCCCGCGCCCTACTGGACCACCTACCCGGAGCCGGTCGCCCTCGCCGGGGGCGTGACGGTGGCGCTACCGACGCACGAGGCCACCGGGTTCCGGGTGACCGTCGACCAGCTGGAGGCTGCCCGCACTCCCGCCACCAAGGCGCTGGTGTTCGTGTCGCCGTCGAACCCCACCGGCGCGGTCTACCCGCCCGACGAGGTGCGGGCAATAGGCGAGTGGGCGGTGGAGCACGGGATCTGGGTGATCACC
Source organism: uncultured Rhabdothermincola sp. (assembly GCA_964399375.1). GTDB lineage: Bacteria > Actinomycetota > Acidimicrobiia > Acidimicrobiales > Acidimicrobilacustridaceae > CAYNQN01. Next base: position 4,788 of record CAYNQN010000079.1, read on the forward strand.
GACGAGATCTACGAGCACCTCACCTACGGCGACAACCGGTTCAGCTCCATGCCCGCCCTGGTGCCCGAGCTGGTCGATCGCTGCATCGTGGTGAACGGCGTGGCCAAGACCTACGCCATGACCGGATGGCGGGTTGGTTGGCTGATCGGTCCCGCCGACGTGGTGCTCGCCGCCACCAACCTGCAGTCGCACTCCACCTCCAACGTGGCGAACGTGTCGCAGAGGGCGGCCCTGGCCGCCGTGGCCGGCGACCTCGACGCCGTGGTCGAGATGCGCGCCGCCTTCGACCGCCGCGGCTCGAAGATGCACGAGATGCTCAACGCCATCCCGGGAGTGACCTGCCTGAAGCCTCAGGGAGCTTTCTACGCCTTCCCCTCGTTCGAGGGCGTGCTGGGAAGGGAGATCGGCGGCAGCCGGCCCTCCACCACTCTCGAGCTGGCCGAGGTGGTGCTCGACCAGGCAAAGGTGGCCATGGTCCCCGGCGAGGCCTTCGGGGCCCCCGGGTACGCACGGCTCTCCTTCGCCCTCGCCGACTCCGACCTCGTGGAGGGTGTCGAGCGCATCGGCGATCTGCTCTCGAGCGCCACGTAGGACGAGCTGCGCGGGCGCCGGGCGTAGCCTGCGAGCCATGTCCCAGGACCCCACGCCACAGGGCCCGGAGCTGCCGTACGGCTCCTGGCCCTCGCCCCTCACCGCCGACCTCATAGTCGAGAGCGCCACCTCGCCAGGCGAGGTGCTGGCCGGCCTCGACGACGCCTGGTGGTCGGAGATGCGCCCGTCGGAGGGCGGGAGGGTGGCGATCGTCCGCCACCGCCCCGGTGGCGAGCGCATCGACGTGCTGCCGGAGGGCTTCTCGGCGCGCACCGGGGTCCACGAGTACGGGGGAGGGGCCTGGTGGCTCCACGACGACGCCCTGTTCTTCGCCAACGCAGCCGATCAGCGCCTCTACCGCCTCGATGCCGGGGTGGCACCGAGACCCCTCACCCCCGAGCCCACCGCCTCAGCGGCGGAGAGCGGGAGCACAGCGCCCGGAGGTGCCCGCTACGCCGATGGCAGGGTGACCGTGGACGGCCGCTGGGTCGTCTGCGTGCGCGAGCTGCACCACGACGACGGCAGCAGGCCCAGCAACGAGCTGGTGGCCATACCGGCTCACGAGGGTGGGCAGCCGCTCGTGCTCGTGACCGGCCCCGACTTCGTCTCCGACCCCCGGCCCAGCCCCGATGGTCGGATGCTCTGCTGGCTGCAGTGGGACCACCCGAACATGGCCTGGGACGGCACCGAGCTTTGGGTGGCCGACCTGCTCGACGGGCCGGATTCCATCTCGCTCGCCAACCCACGGCGGGTGGCAGGGTCCCGCGACGAGTCGATCACGCAGCCCTCCTGGGCCCCCGGGGGCGACCTCATCCTCCTGAGCGATCGCAGCGGCTGGTGGAACCTCTACCGCGTGGCCGCGGGCGAGCTGCGAGCCAGCACCCCGGGCACCGAGCCGGCGGCCCGGCCGCTGGCGCCGGTGGAGGCGGAGATCGGGGTGCCCCAGTGGGTCTTCGGCATGTCGCGCTACGCGTTCCTGGCCGACGGCCGCATCCTGGTGGCCCTGACCAAGGATGGGATCGATCACCTCGCCGTCGTCGGCATCGACGGGCTGACCATCACGGGGATCCCCACACCCCACACGTCGTGGTCTTCCCTGCGCGCCTTCGGCAGCGGAGCCATCGCCCTCGCCGGGTCCCCCGACCGCGAGCCCGAGGTCGTGATGCTCGACGTGCCGTCCGATCCCCGAAGCACGCGGCTGGTACCGCTCCGCCCCGCTCGCGACCTCGGCATCGGGCCCGAGTGGTTCTCGCTCCCCGAGCCCATCGAGTTCCCCACCACGCCCGACGTCGACGGCGGCCCGGATGCGGTGGCCCACGCCCTGCTCTACAGGCCCACCAACCCAGGCGTGACGGGACCGGCAGGGACCGCACCCCCTCTGGTCGTGATCAGCCACGGCGGGCCCACCAGCTCTGCCCGTCCCCAGCTCAACCTCACCATCCAGTACTGGACGTCGAGGGGGATCGCGGTCGTTGACGTGAACTACCGGGGCAGCAGCGGCTTCGGCCGGGCCTACCGCCGAGCGCTGGACGGTCGTTGGGGCGTCGCCGACGTGGACGACTGCGTGGCGGCGGCTCGCCACCTGGCGGCCCTCGGCGAGGCCGACCCCGAACGGCTCGCCATCCGTGGGTCGAGTGCGGGCGGGCTCACGACGCTGTCGGCCCTCACCTTCCGAGACCAGTTCGCAGCGGGGGCGAGCCTCTACGGCGTGACCGACCTGGAGGCCCTGGCGCGTGACACGCACAAGTTCGAGGCCCGCTACCTCGACAGCCTGGTGGGCCCCTATCCCGAGGCCCGTGAGACCTACGAGGCACGCTCGCCCATCCACCACACCGAGCTGCTCTCGTGCCCGCTGATCATCTTCCAGGGCTCCGAGGACGCCGTGGTGCCTCCCTCGCAGGCCGAGGCGATGGTGCAGGCCCTGGGCGAGAAGGGGATCCCGTTCGCCTACCTGCTCTTCGAGGGCGAGCAGCACGGCTTTCGCCAGGCGGCCACGATCCGCCGGGTGCTCGAGGCCGAGCTCTACTTCTACGGCCGAGTCCTCGGCTTCACCCCCGCCGACGACCTGGAGCCGGTCGCCATCGAGAACCTCTAGCGTTTCGTGGGAAGCCGAATGAGCTCGAAGATCTTTCGCATTGGCGGCCGTGGGCCTCGGAAGTCAGGATGAGGCCATGGCCCGCATCCTGGTCACAGAGCAGATAGCACCCGGAGGCCTCGACGAGCTGAGGGCAGCCGGGCACGACGTCGACGTGCAGCTGGCACCCAGCCCCGAAGAGCTCCTCGACCTCGTGAAGGGGGCCAGCGCCCTCATCATCCGCTCCGCCACCCAGGTGACCGCCGAGGTACTGGAGGCGGGGGCCGACCTGGTGGTCGTGGGCAGGGCGGGCATCGGCCTCGACAACGTCGACGTCCACGCAGCGACGGCTCGCGGCGTCATGGTGGTGAACGCTCCCCAGTCCAACGCCCTCTCCGCGGCGGAGCACACCATGGCCCTCCTGCTCGCCGAGGCGCGCAACATCCCCCAGGCCCACGCCGCCCTGGTGGAGGGCCGCTGGGAGCGCTCGAAGTGGACCGGGGTGGAGCTGGCCGACAAGACCCTCGGGATCGTGGGGCTGGGCCGCATCGGCAAGCTCGTGGCCCAGCGGGCCTCGGCTTTCGGCATGAAGATCGTGGCCTACGACCCGTTCGTGTCGGCAGATCGCGCCAGGCAGATGAGCGTCGACATGATGGACCTGCCCGAGCTCATGGCCACCTCCGACTTCGTCACCCTGCACCTGGCCAAGACCCCCGAGACGGTCGGCCTCATCGATGCGGAGCTGCTGGCCGGGGCCAAGCCCGGCATCCGGATCGTCAACGTCGCCCGCGGCGGGATCATCGACGAGCAGGCCCTGGCCGACGCCATCACCGAGGGCAGGGCGGGCGGGGCCGCCATCGACGTGTTCGTGACCGAGCCCTGCACCGACTCGCCCCTCTTCGGCCTGCCCGGCGTGGTTGTCACCCCGCACCTGGGAGCCAGCACCCGCGAGGCCCAGGACAAGGCGGGCGACACCATCGCCGAGCAGGTGGGCCTCGCCCTGGCGGGCGACTTCGTGCCCTTCGCGGTGAACGTGAGCGCCGCCGAGGCCTCCGACGTGGTTCGGCCGTTCCTGCCCATGGCCGAGAGGCTCGGCCAGATCTTCGG
>CAYNQN010000080.1:0-8362 GCA_964399375.1 uncultured Rhabdothermincola sp.
GCTGCGGGATGGTGCACCCCAACGTGTTCTCGGCCGTGGGCGTGGACCCCAAGGAGTGGTCCGGCTTCGCCTTCGGCTTCGGCATCGACCGCCTGGCCCTCATGCGCCACGGCATCGACGACATCCGCGAGCTGGTCCTGAACGACGTGCGCTTCCTGGAGCAGTTCTGATGCGCGTCCTGCTCTCGTGGCTCAACGAGATGGCGCCCTTCGGCGACGACCACGCCGAGCTGGGCGATCAGATGAGCGACCTGGGCATGGCGGTCGAGTCCACGACCATCCTCGGCGAGGGCCTGGATGGGATCGTGGTTGCGGAGGTGCTGGCTCTCCGGCCGCATCCCGACGCCGACCGCGTGCAGCTGGTGGACGTCGAGGTGGGCGACGGGAAGCCGCTGCAGATCGTCTGCGGTGCCTTCAACATGTCCGTGGGCGACCGCGTCCCCCTCGCCACTCTCGGGACGGTCATGCCCGGGGGCATGAAGATCGAGCGCCGCAAGCTGCGAGGGGAGCTCTCGAACGGGATGCTCTGCTCTCCCGCAGAGCTGGGCCTCGGAGACGATGACCACAGCGGGATCCTGATCCTGCCCCCCGAGTCGTCGCCGGGAGTGGGGTTGGCAGACGCGCTGGGCATCCAGCGAGACGTCCTGTGGGACCTGGAGATCAACCCCAACCGGCCCGACGCCCTCTCGGTGGCGGGCGTGGCCAGGGACCTGGCCGCTCGCATGGGACTGCCCTTCCAGCTCCCGGAGCCCTCCCTCGCCGGCAGCGGCGACATCGGCGGCGGCGTTGGCGGCGCGGCGTCGGTGGAGATCGTGGATGCGGACCTGTGCGGGCGCTTCCTCGTGAGGGTCGTTCGAGGCGTGAAGGTGGGGGAGTCGCCTCCCGCGATCGCCGGGCGCTTGCGGGCCATGGGGATGCGCCCCGTCAACAGCGTCGTGGACGCCTCCAACTACGTGATGCTCGAGCTCGGGCAGCCCAACCACACCTTCGACCTGGCCAAGGTGCCGGGCGGGGCCCTGCGCGTGCGCTGGGCGCGCGATGGCGAGACGATCGAGACGCTCGACGGCGTCGAGCGCCGGCTGGAGGCCACCGACGGTGTGGTTGCGAACGAAAGCGACGAGGCGATCTCCATCGCAGGGGTAATGGGAGGCGCCTCCACCGAGATCTCTTCGGCTACCACCGACGTGCTCCTGGAGGTTGCCTGGTGGCAGCCCATGGCCATCGCCCGCAGCTCCAAGCGTCTCGGCCTCCGCAGCGAGGCCTCGATGCGCTTCGAGCGTGGCGCCGATCCTGAGGTGGTCGAGCGCGCCGCAGCCCGCTTCTGCGAGCTGCTGGCCGCCGGGGGTGCTTCGGTGGCGGCCGGAGCCGTCGAGGCCCGGGGGAACCTGCCCGCTCCGACCCGCGTGAGGGTGAGGACGCAGAGGCTCAACCAGCTCCTCGGCACCGCCCTCTCGTCCTCCGACGTGCGCGGCCTGCTGGAGCCGATCGGCTTTGAGTGCGATCCCGAGCCCCCTGGTGCGCCCGACCTCTCCGGTGGCGATGCGCAGCTGGTGACGGTGCCCTCGTTCCGCCCCGACACCTCGACCGAGACAGACGTGGCCGAGGAGGTGGCGCGCCATCACGGCTACTCGCGCATCGCCGCCACGCTCCCGACCTCGTCGCGGATCGGCTCGCTCACCCAGCGCCAGCAGGAGCGCCGCGAGGTGCGCCAGGTGCTGGTGGGTGCCGGGATCGACGAGGCCATGCCCATGCCCTTCCTGGCGCCGGCCGACCTAGCCCGCTGCGGCGTGGCCGGCGAGGCGCTGGTGCTCTCGAACCCGCTCGCCGCGGAGGAGTCGGTGCTGCGCACCTCGCTGCGCCCAGGGCTCCTGGCAGGCATCGCCTACAACGCCTCGCATCGCAGCACCGGGGTGCGACTCTTCGAGATAGGGAAGGTCTTCCTCGACCTCGACGGCGCGCAGCCCCCGTTGCCCGTCGAGCGCGAGCACCTCGGCGTGGCGCTCGCCGGCTCCGAGGCGCCCGGTGCGGTGGAGGTGTGGTGGCTGCTCCGCCAGGCGCTCGGGCTGCACGCCGTGGAGATGCGCCAGGCCGCCGTGGCGGGCCTGCACCCCACTCGCAGCGCAGAGCTCTTGGTGGGGGGTTCCGTTGTGGGAGCGGTGGGCGAGGTCGACCCCGAGGTCCTCTCGGCCCTCGGCATCGACGAGCGCGTCGCCTGGCTGGAGGCGGACCTCGACTCGATCCTCTCGAGCCCCCACGGCACGGCCGCCTACCGGCAGGTGAGCCGGTACCCCTCCAGCGACGTCGACCTTGCGTTCGAGGTCGAGGAGTCGACCCCGGCCGCCGGCGTCGAGGGGGCCATCCGCTCCGCCGCAGGTGACCTCTTGGTGGGCCTGCGCCTCTTCGACGTCTTCCGTGGCGGGTCGGTCCCTGCGGGCACACGCAGCCTGGCCTTCTCCCTGCGCTTCCAGGCCGCCGACCGCACCCTCACCGACGAAGAGCTTGCCCGCATCCGCCAGCAGGTGATCGAGGCGGTCGAGTCGTCGGTGCCGGCCCGGTTGCGCTGACCGGCGGCGGTCCTCACATTCGATTGCATAGTCATGCGAACTGGCGTATGATTCCGCGGTGCTTTCTGTAGGGATCATCGGAGCGTCGGGGTTCACGGGTGCGGAGCTGCTTCGGCTCTGCGCCCAGCACCCCGACATGGACGTGAAGCTGGCCACCGGCGACAGCCAGGCCGGCGTGCCGGTCTCCCAGCTCTACCCGAGCCTGGCCGCCCACTACCCCGACCTCACCTTCTCGCGCTACGAGCCAGGGTCGGCGAACGGGCTGGACCTCGTCTTCCTGGGCCTCCCACATGGGGCATCCCAGCAGATCGTGCCCGGTCTTCTGGGAGCGGTGCCCTGGGTCGTCGACCTGGCGGCCGACTTCAGGCTCTCGGACCCCGCCGCATACCCGCGGTGGTACGGCGAGGAGCACTCGGCACCCGAGCTGCTGGGCAAGGTGCCCTACGGGCTCCCAGAGCTGTTCCGCAAGGACCTGGTGGGAGCAGAGCTCGTAGCTGCGCCGGGCTGCTACCCCACATCGGCCATCCTCGCCCTTGCACCCCTGGTGGAGGCGGGCATGGTGGAGACGAGCGGGATCGTGGTGGATGCCGCCAGCGGGGTGTCGGGGGCCGGGCGGTCGCCCAAGCCCAACACCACCTTCTGCTCGGTCGACGAGGACTTCACGGCCTACGGCCTGCTCGACCACCGCCACACCCCCGAGATGGAGCAGGCCCTCGGGCGTGCCGGGGGAGCGGAGGGCTCTGTCCTGTTCACACCGCACCTGGCACCGATGTCGAGGGGGATCCTCGCCACCTGCTACGCCCGTCCCACCAGGGCCTCCTCCACGGCGGAGCTCCTCGATGCCTACCGCGAGCGGTACGCGGGGGAGCCCTTCGTGGTGGTGACCGATGGGTCTCCGTCGACCAAGGCCACGCTGGGGGCGAACACCGCCCAGGTCACGGTGCGCTACGACGAGCGCACCGGCTGGGTGCTCGCCATCTGCGCCATCGACAACCTCACCAAGGGCGCCTCCGGCCAGGCCGTGCAGTGCGCAAACATCATGGCCGGTCTCCCGGAGACCACCGGCCTGCCAACCGTGGGGGTCTACCCGTGAGAAGGAGGGGGGATCGGCGATGAGTGTTACCTCTGCACAGGGCTTTGTTGCGGCGGGGGTGGCCGCGGGGATCAAGGAGTCGGGCGCGCTCGACGTGGCGCTGGTGGCCACGGACGACGGTCGGCCGGTTCCGGCTGCCGGCGTCTTCACCCAGAACCTCATGTGCGCCCCCCCGGTCACCGTCTCGCGCTCGCACCTGCAGATCACCGGCGGGCAGGCGGCGGCTGTGATCCTCAACGCCGGCAACGCCAACGCAGCGACGGGCCAGCCGGGAGTGCTCGACGCCACGACCATGTGCGAGCTCACCGGGGTCGGGTTGGAGTGCGATCGCTCCGAGGTGCTCGTGTGCTCCACCGGGCTGATCGGGATCCCCCTGCCCATGGCGTTGGTGGAGCGGGCGATCCCCGCTGTCGTGGGGACCCGCAGCAGCGACGGAGGAGCCGATGCCGCCAGGGCGATCATGACCACCGATACCTTCTCGAAGGAGGTGACCGTCGAGGGCGACGGCTTCGTGGTCGGTGGCATGGCCAAGGGGGCGGCGATGCTCGCCCCCAACATGGCCACGATGCTGGCCGTGCTCACGACGGATGCGCAGGCGACGCCCGACGAGCTGCACGCAGCGCTCCAGTCGGCCGTCGTCGGCTCGTTCAACGCGCTGACCGTCGACGGCTGCACGTCCACCAACGACACCGTGCTCGTCCTCGCCTCCGGCAGGGCTGGCAAGCCGGCCACAGGAGACCTGGAGGACGCCCTCAACGCAGCGTGCACGTACCTGGCCGGCGAGATGGCCGCCGATGCGGAAGGTGCCACCAAGGTGGTGGAGCTCACGGTGGTGGGCGCCCACTCCGACGAGGAGGCCCGCACCGCGGCACGCAAGGTGGCAGAGAGCCAGCTGGTGAAGTGCTCGTGGTACGGGGCCGACCCGTACTGGGGCCGCATCGCCAGCGAGCTGGGCAGCGCCGGGGTGGGCTTCGACCAGAGGCTCCTCGGCATCAGCTACGGCGGGATCGTGGTGTGCCACTCGGGCGTGGAGATCGACCACGACCGGGCAGCGGTGGCCGAGCACATGAGCGGCGATCGCCTCCACATCCAGTGCGACCTCGGTGTCGGCACGGGCCACGCCACGGTGCTTACCAACGACCTCACCCACGCCTACATCGACGAGAACATGGGGACCTCGTGAGCGCCACTCGTGACGCTGCGCAGCGGAGCGGAACAGCTGCGCCGATGACACCCGGATCGGCGAAGCCGGCGCGAGGTGGAACGGAGCGAAGCGAAGTCGAGCCGAGCGCGAATGTGACGGCTGAAGTTTTGACCGAGGCGTTGCCCTACATCAGGCGGTTCGGGGGGAAGACCGTCGTCGTGAAGTTCGGCGGCAACGCCATGGTCGACCCGGAGCTGTCCCGGTCGTTCGCCAAGGACATGGTGCTGCTGCAGTCGGTGGGCCTGCGGCCGGTCGTCGTGCACGGTGGGGGCCCGCAGATCGGCCAGCTCATGAGCCGGCTGGGCAAGGTGCCCGAGTTCCGCGACGGGCTGCGCGTGACCGACGCGGAGACGCTCGACATCGTGCGCATGGTGCTGGTGGGCAAGGTGGGCCGCGACATCGTGGGCGCCATCAACGTGCACGCCCCCGTGGCGGTGGGCCTATCGGGCGAGGACGCGGGGCTCCTGCTCGCGAGCGAGCACAACCCGGAGCTGGGCTTCGCCGGCGACGTGAAGGCGGTGAACGCGCAGGTGATCGATCGCCTGCTCGACGAGGGCTTCATCCCGGTGATCTCCACCATCGGCACCGACCTGAGCGGCCAGGCCTACAACGTGAACGCCGACACGGGAGCCGGGGCCATCGCAGCCGAGCTCGGCGCGGAGAAGGTCATGTACCTCACCGACGTCCCGGGCCTGCTCGGCGACGTCTCGGATCACAGCACGCTGATCAGCGACATCGACACCGACGAGCTGGCCGAGCTGATCGCCAGCGGGTCGCTCACGGAGGGGATGATCCCCAAGATGGCCGCCTGCCTCGCCGCCGTGCGCGGCGGGGTGGGGGCAGCGCACCTGCTCGACGGCAGGATCCCGCACGTGGTGCTCCTCGAGCTCTTCACCGACGCCGGCATCGGCACGATGATCACCCTCCCGGAGGAGGTGTCGCCGAGGTGAGCTCTGCCTCCTCTCTCCTGCATGCGGTCTCCATGGGGGCTCCAACGAGCCTCGAGCGCTGCCCGTTCATGCCCACCTACGCCCCTCCGCGGGTCCAGTTCGTCCGGGGTCTGGGCACCGAGCTGTGGGACAGGGACGCCAAGCGCTACCTCGACTTCGTGGGTGGCCTGGCCGTGGTTGCCCTGGGTCACTCGCACCCCGAGGTGGCCGAGGCCATCGCGGCTCAGGCCGGAACCTTGCTGCACGTCTCCAACCTCTACGGCAGCGAGCCCGCCGCCGACGTGGCCCGGGCGCTCGACCGGCTGGTGGGCGGGGGCGGTCAGGTGTTCATGTGCAACTCGGGGGCCGAGGCCAACGAGGCCGCCTTCAAGCTGGCCCGCAAGTGGGGAGGCCGGGGACGCCACGTGATCGTGAGCGCCTACGGCTCGTTCCACGGCCGCACCCTCGCCACGTTGCACGCCACCGGGCAGCCCGAGAAGCACGAGGCGTTCCAGCCCCTTCCCGAGGGTTTCCGGCACGTGGTCTGGGACGACCTGGAGGCCCTCGACCGGGCGGTCGACTCCTCTGTCGCCGCTGTGCTCCTGGAGGTGGTGCAGGGCGAGGGCGGGATCAACGTGGCCAGCCCCGGCTACCTGGAAGGTGCCCGCGAGCTGTGCGACGAACGGGGAGCGCTGCTGGTCGTAGACGAGGTGCAGACGGGCCTCGGGCGCACCGGCAGGTGGTTCGCCTTCCAGCACGCAGGCGTGCGTCCCGATGTGGTGACCGTGGCCAAGGCCCTGGGCAACGGCGTGCCGGTGGGGGCCTGCTGGGCCCGGCACGAGGTGGCGGCGGCGTTCGAGCCGGGCGATCACGCATCCACCTTCGGGGGTGCACCGCTCGCCGCCTCGGCGGCGCGTGCGGTGCTGAGGATCATGGACGACATCGACGCCCCGGCGGCCGCCGAGAGGGCGGGGGCGCTCCTCACATCGGGGCTCCGGGGCCTCCCCGGCGTTGTCTCGGTCCGCGGCCTGGGCCTGCTGCTGGGCGTGGAGCTGGACGCGCGCCTCGACGCAAGGGAGATCTCGCTGGAGGCGCTCGAGGCCGGGTTGCTGGTGAACCCCGTGCAGCCCGGGACGCTGCGGCTCGCGCCCCCGCTGACCGTGACGGAGGAGGAGATCGCCGAGGGGCTCTCCATCCTCGGCAACGTGCTCGCCACGGCTCTGGGTGAGCAGCTGTGAGAGACCTGCTCGAGGTCGACGACCTAGCCCCGCACGAGCTGCGCGAGGTGCTCGACCTTGCGCGCAAGCCCACGTTGCCGAGGGTCCTGGAGGGCAGGGGGGTGGCGTTGCTGTTCGAGAAGCCTTCGCTGCGCACCCGCAGCTCCATGGAGATGGCGGTGGTGCAGCTCGGCGGGCACCCGGTGGCGATCGGGCCCGGCGAGGTAGGCCTCGGCACCCGGGAGACCGTCGAGGACGTGGCTCGCACCCTTGCCTGCTACCACTCGGTGATAGCGGCGCGGGTCTTCGACGACCACAACCTCCATCGCATGGCGGCCGCCGTGGACGTGCCCGTGGTCAACCTGCTCTCCGACGACGGCCACCCGCTCCAGGCGCTGGCGGACGCGCTCACCTTCACCCAGCTCTGGGGAGACGACCTGAGCGGCAGGGCGGTGGCCTACGTGGGCGACGGCAACAACGTCTGCCGCTCGCTCGGCATCGCCGCGGGGATGCTGGGGATGGACGTCCGCATCGCCACCCCCCCAGGCTTCGAGCTGGAGGCGCACGACATGGATCGGATCCGTGCATCGGGCGCGGATCCTCTCGTCACCCACGAGCCCGCCGAAGCCGTGGCAGGTGCAGACGTGATCTACACGGACGTCTGGGCCTCCATGGGACGCGAGAGCGAAGCCGCCGAGCGCCGGGAGGCCTTCGCCGGCTTCACCGTGGACGAGGGCTTGGCATCTGCAGCCGCGTCCGACGCCGTGGTGTTGCACTGCCTACCCGCCCATCGCGGCGAGGAGATCGCCGAAGAGGTTCTGGAAGGGCCCAGGAGCAAGGTCTGGCAGCAGGCGGCCAACCGCATGCACGCGGCGCGCGGCGCGCTCGCCTGGCTGCTGGCGCACGAAGGCGAAGGGGGAGGGGCATGAGCCCGAAGGCCAAGCTCGCTCGCATGGGGAAGATCCAGCGCCAGCACCTCGTCGCCAAGCTCATCGAGCAGGAGACGGTGAGCAACCAGGGCCACCTCGTGGAGCTGCTGGCGGCTCAGGGTGTGGCTGCGACGCAGGCCACGGTGTCGCGCGACCTCGACGACCTCGGGGCCATAAAGGTCCGCACTGCGGGCGGTGAGCCTGCCTATGCGATCCCCGCGCTTCCCAGGGACCAGCGGGCACCCGAGGATCACCTTCGCAGGGTGTGCGGCGACTGGGTGGTCGAGGTGGCCTCGTCGGGCAACCTCGTGGTCCTCCGCACGCCGCCCGGGTCCGCCCACGTGGTGGGATCGGCGCTCGACCGCGCCGATCTCCCGGACATCATCGGGACCGTGGCCGGCGACGACACCCTCATGGTGGTGGTCGG
>CAYNQN010000081.1:0-8253 GCA_964399375.1 uncultured Rhabdothermincola sp.
TGAAGCTCAAGGGCATCGGGGTGACCACATGCGTCGGGATCGGAGGCGACCCGGTGCCGGGCACCAGCTTCATCGACTGCCTGGAGCGCTTCGAGGCCGACCCCGAGACCAAGGCCGTGATGATGATCGGCGAGATCGGTGGGTCGGCCGAGGAGGAGGCCGCCGAGTTCATCGGGGCCAAGATGACCAAGCCTGTGGTGGCCTACGTGGCGGGCGTGACCGCACCGGCCGGCAAGAAGATGGGCCACGCCGGGGCGATCGTCTCGGGTGGCAAGGGCACCGCGGCCGCCAAGATGGAGGCCCTCGCAGGGGCGGGCGTGAAGGTCGGCAACAACCCCACCGAGGCCGGCGAGCTCATGGTGGAGGTCGTCCGGGAGCATGGCTGGGCCTGAGGCCGGCCTCTCCGCAGGCGCCTGCCGCCGCGGCATGCGACTGCGGCCCTGCTCTGACGGAACCTTCCTGCCTGGGGGAGGTTGACGTATGTCGTCCGGCGCGGCAGAGTGGTAGGCGATGACTTCCGCCAGCAGCCTCCTCCTGCTCATGTAGGCGAACACCCCCATAGGTGTTCGCCGAAGCTCCTGCGCCTCCGGGCCGGGAGCTTCTTGCGTTTTCGGGATCAGGAACCCCGCTGACGAGCCGACCAGACAGCAGCAACCGACCACAACAGACACACAGACAACACAGAGAGAGCAAGAGATGCCACCGCAGCCCGCACAGCCGAAGAAGATGCCCTTCGAGAAGTACCGGCCGTTCGAGCCGCTCGAGCTGCGCGACCGCACGTGGCCCGACCGCAAGCTCACCAAGGCCCCACGCTGGTGCGCGGTCGACCTGCGGGACGGCAACCAGGCCCTCATCGACCCCATGGACCCGGTGCGCAAGCTGCACATGTTCGAGACCTTGGTGGCCATGGGCTTCAAGGAGATCGAGGTGGGGTTCCCCTCGGCCAGCCAGCCCGACTTCGACTTCGTGCGCCAGCTGATAACCGACGACCTGATCCCCGAAGACGTGACCATCCAGGTGCTCACCCAGTGCCGTGACGACCTGATCGAGCGCACCTTCGAGTGCCTGCAGGGAGCGCCGCGGGCGATCGTGCACTTCTACAACTCCGCCTCGGTGCTCCAGCGCCGGGTGGTGTTCGGGCTCGACAAGGCCGGCATCACGCAGATCGCGGTGAACGCCGCCAAGCTGTGCCGCAAGCTGGAGGCCACGGTGCCCGGCACCGACGTGCGCTACGAGTACTCGCCCGAGAGCTACACCGGCACCGAGATCGACTACGCCGTGGAGATCTGCGATGCGGTGGCCGAGGTGATCGAGCCCACGGTCGATCGGCCGCTCATCATGAACCTGCCGGCAACGGTGGAGATGTACTCGCCCAACGTCTACGCCGACACCATCGAGTGGTTCCTGCGCAACATCAAGAACCGTGAGGCGGTGGTGCTGTCGCTGCACCCGCACAACGACAGGGGCTGCGCGGTGGCCGCCGCCGAGCTGGGCCAGCTGGCCGGTGCCGACCGGGTGGAGGGTTGCCTGTTCGGAAACGGCGAGCGCACCGGCAACGTCGACATTGTGACGCTGGCGATGAACCTGTTCAGCCAGGGGGTCGACCCCGAGCTGGACATCTCCGACATCGACGCCCTTCGCAGGGTGGCCGAGTACTGCAACCGCCTCCCGGTGCACGAGAGGCACCCGTACGTGGGAGACCTGGTGTACACGGCGTTCTCCGGGTCGCACCAGGACGCCATAAAGAAGGGCTTCGCTGCCCTGTACTCAGATGCAGAGGCCGACGGTCGGGGTCATGACTACGAGTGGTGGCAGGTCCCCTACCTGCCCATCGACCCCGCTCACGTGGGCCGCACCTACGAGGCCGTGATCCGGGTGAACTCCCAGTCGGGCAAGGGGGGAGTGGCCTACATCATGGAGACCGAGCACGGGTTCTCCCTGCCCAGGCGCCTGCAGATCGAGTTCTCCAAGACCATCCAGTCCATAGCGGAGGACACCGGCACGGAGATCTCCCCCGCTGCGATGTGGGACGCCTTCGCCCGGGTGTACCTGCCGGAGGACCCGGCCTACTCGCTGCGCTCCTACGAGATCGCCACCGGCGAGGACGAGGAGACCGCCATCACGGCGCAGCTGGTCGTGCGAGGCGAGCCCACCACGATCACCGGCACCGGGAACGGGCCGATAGCGGCGTTCGTGCACGGCCTTGGCTCCCTCGGAGTGGACGTGGACGTCGTGGACTACCACGAGCACTCCACCGGAGCCGGCGCCGAGGCCACCGCCGTTGCCTACGTGGAGACGGTGGACTCTTCCGGCACCACCCGCTGGGGAGTGGGCACCGACCCCAACATCATCACCGCCTCACTCAGGGCCGTCCTCTCCGCAGCGCAGCGCTCGAGCTGACCCGAGCCGGCCTCTTGCCCTCGATCCCGAGGGCTGGGGGTGGGCGTCCCCGGGCTCCACGCTGGTCGAGGTGCGGATCACTGGATGCCGTTGAGCTCGTTGATCACCTCGAACAGGGAGCCGATGTCGTACCAGTCGACGGCGATGATGTTTGGGGCGCGGCCGCGCTCCTCGCGACACTCCTCGATCTGTTCGTCCAGCACCTCGGCCGTGTTGGCCGCCCGCCCGTTGGCGGGTGTGGGCGCGCCGGTGTCGAGCCAGTGGTTGGCAAGGAGCAGGGGAGCGTCGGGGTCGCCCCGGCCGTGCTCGCAGGTGAGATCCTCGACCGATCGGAACCGGAAGGGCGTGTCGGTGATGACGTCGTCGCCGTGGTGGTACCAGGGGGGCGGTGGCCCTTGGTGCTGGGACGCCACGAACAGGGTTCGGCGGGCGTCGATCATCTCTTGAAGGGTGGGCAGGGGCTGGTCGAGGTCCTGGGTCCAAACCCGGTTCGAGAGGCCGGCCTCGGCGAACGCGACTCGGGTGTCGTCGGCTGAGACGTAGTCCTCTATCAGCAGGAGGATCACTTCGTTGGGGTTCGCGTCCACGAACCTGCGGACGTTGGCGAAGGCGTCGGTGAGCTTGGTGGCGCCCAGCTCGCACCAGTTGTGGCAGAGGTAGGGCTCGGGAACGGCTCCAGGAGCACGCGGCGCCGTGCTGGCCAGGTCACGGGCGCGTCCCTCGGCGCTGGGAGGGATCTCGGATTCGGTCGGGGGTGGCGCTGGTAGCAGGCCCGCTTCGATGGAGGCGTTCCTGTCGGTGAGGATGAGGGGCCGGTTCGTGCCGGGGGCGGGCAGCGTGCTCGGCACGCCGTAGTGGGTGTCGATGAGCAGGGCCCGTACGCCGGCCTCGAGCTGGGCGGGGATCCCGCCCGTCTGGACGGCGAAGAGCCATCCCGGTTCGTGGAGAGCCGCCATCGAGTTGTGGGTGCCGGGGAAGGCGACCTCGTCCAGGCGGCGGTCGCACAGCTCGACCGAGCCGTTGCACGACCTCTCCACGGTGGCCCTCGCCCTGGCGTCGCCCACGGTGAGAGCCGCTCCGATGGAGAGCACGAGCAGGCCGAACATCCCGACTCCCCCGAGTGCCAGCCAGAAGCGTTGAGGCTCTCTCGATGTTGGTGCGGTGCCGCTGGCCAGGGCATCGGCGGTCACCTCTGCCATCTCGACGGGCGAGGGAGCTTCGGCGGGTGTGGGCGTGGGCGCGCCCTGTCCCAGGATGCGAACGAGCTCCACGAGGCCGAAGTAGGCCAGCACCATCCCGGCGGTCGCCATCGCCAGCATCGCCACCTGGCCCGACCACCGGACCACCACCAGACCTGCGCAGACGAGGACGATGGCCTTCGTCACCTGCCCGGCGACCGTGGTGGGGCGGTGTGTGGCGAAGGCCCAGGCGCGGTCGAACGCCCGCCGGAGCGTCGTGCGCTCGGTCAGGTGCTGGCGTGCGTTGGCCACCGCCACCAAGAGCACGCCGTAGCCGATCACCCAGTAGCCGAGCGACTGGAGGTCTGCCAGGAAGCGTTCGGCAAGCTCCTGGGCCGTCGTCGCCAGGAGGGGGTCGCGGATCGTGTCGGCGATGAACCCGGGAGCGATCGTGGTGGCGACGACGATCAGGCCTCCGTCGACGATCCATCCCGCGCCCGCCCAGGTGAAGGTCTCCCGCCGTCGGGTGGCGAAGGCGAGAGCACCGGCGTATGCGACCACGGTCAGCACCAGGGCACTTCGCCACGTGTTCTCGATGGCGGTGGAACGACCGGCGAAGCCCAGGGAGCGCACCTGGTCGGTGACGTCCAGCAGGTAAGCGCTGGGCGCCGTGGGGATCGCTGAAGCCAGGTCGGGGTTGGTGGTGGCGACGATGTCGCTCAGCACCTGCAGCGTTGCGGTCAGGTTCAGCGCGTACTCGTCGTCCCCGGTGTCGAGCGCCGCACGGTGCGCCGTGCGCACCGCCTCACGGAAGATGCTCTGAAAGGCGTCGGTGCCCAAGGTGGCGTCGACGGCGATGAGCAGCACCGGGCGGTACCCAGCCAGCTCGCCCGGGCCCGAGGCGATGATCTGGTCGGTGAGGCTGATGGCGAGGCGCTGCCTGGTGGCGGGGCTCTCGAGCAACGTGGTGGTGCGGTTGGCGAACGTGTCGGTGTCCAGCACCGTGGCCTGCACCCAGCCGCCGAAGATGGTCACGAGCAGGCTGATCGTCCCCAGCACCACAAGGGCCCTGCTGACGATCGGTCGTGACGTAGCTCTCAACCTCTACTTCCCGTTCCCCCTCGATGCTAGGTCCAAGAACCGCAAGAAGGGCTCCGAGGCAACCGCCCTCAGATCCCTATGCGCAGGTGCGGGGAGCAAAGGGACATCAGAACACCAGATCCAGGGAATAGCGGATCGCTCGATCGAGCTCCATCCTCTGGGGGAGGGCTAGCGAGCCGATCGGTTCAGGATCCAGCGCGCTCATCGGGATCGTCATCACGTTGTCGCAAGTGATCACGCCGTGGTCGGGTAGTCCCTCGTCCGGTCCCACCGGAACCTCTGAAGCGATCGACCTGATGGTCCGAGTGATCGGAGCGCAAGTGATGGCGTGCAGCACGGGTATCGCTGCGTTCCTGGTCAACACGCACACGGGCCGCCGTCCTGCCGGCGGTCCAAGATCGGCCCAGTAGATCTCGTTGCGCGCTACCACCGCGGCGCAGTGCGGGCCGCCATCCGGCTGGAGGCTTCCAAGAGGTCGAGATCGGGAGGCTGTCGCCTGTAAGCAGCCACGAGCGCTTTGTCATCCTCGAGCATCTTCTCCGTCTCGAGCATCGCCAGGGCCCCTCTTCGCAGCAGCTCCGATCGGTTCGTGTCCAGACGCTCTGCGAGATCGTCGAGTCGCTTCACCAGATCGTCGTCCAACTGCACCAGCACCTGTTTCCTGGCCACGACCATATGGTAATCCATATCCCTCCCCTTGTTCCGGTTGAGGAGGTTGGCGCACCCTTCCCTCCTAGCGTCCGGAACACTATGGTAGAGGTAGGAGTTATGTGCAAGGACATTGATCTATACCTAGCGCTATCCTGTGTCTCGGGGATGGGGTGCCACTCCAACATCGGACGACTGTGAACGAAGGAGGGGGATGGACGGGTGGACCGTGACCGTCACGATTGCTGGGCGGCTCGACGTCGAGGGCGCCGAGGACCTGGAGGTCACGCTCCATTCGCATGGTCCGGCGATCGCGTTGGGCGATGACGAATGGAGCATCACGCTTGCCATCGATGCCGACGAGGCATCCGATCCGCTTGCTGCCGGCCACCACGCGATCCGATTGATCGAAGCGGCTCGAGGATCGGTCGAGGTGGTGGGCCTCGAGGTGATGACATGGACAGAGCACGACCGTCAGTTAGAGGGAGCAAAGCCAGAGGGCAGGCTGGCGAAACTCCGGTCTCATCCTGATTTCGTCAAGGGCGACCCGTCGGATCTCGACGAGGTGACCTGGACGGACGCGTGCCCGCAGCCATAGGGACATGCAAGCCTGATCGGGGCGTGGTATCTGAGTGGTATCATCGTTCCTATGGCTATGACTCTTCGCTTGACAGACGATGAGACCGAGGCGCTCCGTAGGACTGCTGAGCGCGAGGACCGCTCGATGCAGGAGGTCGCTCGTGAGGCGATCGCCCGCTACACGAGCGAGAGGGACCGTCTGCGAGCCGAAGCGCTCAACCGCATCGGCGATGGTTGGCGCCACGTGTTCGACCGCCTAGCGGAGACGTGATCTACCTCGACCTCTCCGACCTGCTGGCAGCGGCCGAGGAAGCGCTTCAGCATCCTGCAGAGGTTCGGGACTACGGACTGCTCGAATCGGCCATCGCCAGACCCCAGACGACGGTTCTTGGTGTGGATGCCTACCCCGATCTGTTCGCCAAAGCAGCGGCGCTGCTTCACTCTCTGGCTTGCAACCACGCGCTAGTGGACGGGAACAAGAGGACTGCTCTGGTGGCGACTCTGTTATTCCTGGAGCTGAACGGCGTCCGTGTCCCACCGACCGACGACGCTTACGACCTGATGGTCGACGTGGCCTCCGGGGCTATCAGGGACGTCGCGGAGATCTCGACCCGCCTCTCCGGATGGGCCAAGTCCTGACGAGTGGGAATCGGGTGTCCAGCAGCGAGGGAAGTCCGCGAGGGACGTGCTTCACGAGACCCCGGCCAGGGACAAATGGAGACGGAGCCCGGAGGCTCCGTGAACGAATGCGATCTCGCCCCAATGCTCCGCATAGGTCCGATCGGCTTAGTTGAGTTGGCCGTGGACTCCGGGCGGGTCGTGCATGCAGCGAGAGATTTGGGCTGGGCCAGAGACCCCTTCGATCGGCTCATCGTGGGGCCCGCCTCGTATGAGACGTCGCTGCTCGGCATTTGATGCCAGCTAGACCTCGTCGACCTCGAAGAGGGAGCTGGGGTGTGGGATCGGAACCACTTGGAGATCGTCGATTCCGGTGAAGTCCTTCGGGTTGCACGTGTGAAGCGGCAGGCCGTTTGCGATGGCTGTAGCGGCGATCATCGCGTCGTAGGCGCGGGCAGCGGGCTTGCGGCCGGCCCGGCGCAGAGAAGCGGCAACCTGCCCGAACGCTCGCGCCGCTTCCGCATCGAAGGGGAGGGGATCGAAGTCGGCCTCGGCTTGTTGCAGGTGGGCTTGTCGGGCCGCTCGCTCCTCCTCGTCGTTGGCGACCAGAGGGCCCACTGACAGCTCGGCGAGAGTCACGGCGGTGATCAGCGGCTCTGAAGGAAGCGACGAGGCGTCCTCGATGCGATTCAGCAGGATGACCGTGCTCGTGTCGAGCACTCCGCGTTCTGTTTCGCTCATAGCGAGCTGTCGAGGATGGAGTCGACGTCTCGACGGAGACGGTCTGGATCGATGTGCGGGAGTCGTCGCCAGCGTTGGAGCAGGGATTCAGCTGAGAGCGGCGTGGGTCGGAGGGGTCGGAGCTCAGCGACTGGACGCCCGTCTCGAGTGACGGTCAGAGATTCTCCTGCCGCCACGCGATCCACCACCTCCCCACCATGGTTGCGGAGCTCTCGAATCGACACTTCTGTCATTCCCATGGGTCCATTGTATCACCCGTGATACAAAGCCGCTGAACGATCAGCATTTGCCGAGTTGCACGAAGAGCAAGGTCCCCAGGCTTGGCTTCCAACTGGCGGGGACTACACCATCTGGCTGTCCCATGGTGGTCGGGCGCCATTTGGGAGCATGAGTTGAGGGTTCAGGGGTCGAGACGCTTGGCGAGGGCGCGAAGGTGGCGGTCGTCGGTGCCACAGCAGCCGCCCAGCACGGGGATGCCGAAGCTCTCGCGCAGCTCGGCCATCTCGGTTGCCCACGCAGCGGGATCACCGTGGTCCACGCGATCGAGGGTCACCAACTGGTCGGGCGGCAGAGCGGAGGCGTTGGCCTTCACTTCCCGGACGCGGGCAGCTGACGGGCCGGCCTCGGCCAAGGCGTGGCTCGCGAGGGTCGGGTGCACACACGAGAGTGAGAACCAGGTCGGCGGGGCCATCGCGTCGAGGGCGGCGATTGCGTCTGCCAAGGTGTGCCCGTCCAGCAGGGCTCCGTCGGCTCCGAGCACGAAGGAGACGACGAACGGGAGCCCGGAGGCTTCCATGGCCTGCGCCACGCCCACAGCTTCGACCACCGCTGGGAACGTTGGGGCGAACAGGAAGTCGACGCCTGCGTCGGCCAGGGCCTCCACCTGGGTGCGGTGGTAGGAGCGGGCCTCGTCGGTGGGCAGTGCTTGATCGGGCTGGTAGGCATCGCCGGCAGGGCCGATCACTCCGGCGATCCAGGTGGGTTCGTG
>CAYNQN010000082.1:0-5243 GCA_964399375.1 uncultured Rhabdothermincola sp.
CGGTGAGATCGAATGGATGGCAGAGGTAGGCATCACCACCACACCGCCAGGAGACGACTTCCGTCCCAACGACGCCCTGACCCGCCAGGCCATGGCTGCGTTCCTCTACCGCTACACCACGGTGATCCCCACCGAGCTGTAGCCATCTAGAGCAGAGACCAAGCGAGGGAGGCCGGGGCTCACGCCCCGGCCTCCTTGGCGTTCCGGGTCGGAACCTTCCCACACCTTCCTATATCTGACACGACAAGCGCCCTCATGAAAGTATTGCATCCGCCCTGGAGACCATCTAACGTACTGGTTTCCGAGCAAACGACACTGCTCGACTCGGCACGTTCGTGCCTTTCTCGATGACGGGACAGAGAAAGGGATGACGTTCGAGATGGCAGCCGTACTACTAGACGACTATGAAGTGAGGGCAATCCTGAGCCTCATATTCGAGTTTCTGGATGCTGATGGGGACCAGGTGCCACTCAGGGACACTTGGTCCGGTGAGATGTGGCTGTGGAGATCGTCGAGCGGACTCCCCCCGAGCTGAGGTGGGACAAGCAAGGGCTAGACGAGATAGCCAGCTAAGCTCATTCCTTCGCGGACCGTTAGCTCAGTTGGCTAGAGCACTACCTCGACACGGTAGGGGTCACTGGTTCGAGTCCAGTACGGTCCACTCAACTATTCCCTCTTCTCTGGGTGCTGGCCCATCGAGGCCACGCAGGCTGTCGAAATGGCCTGAAGTCCCGGTAGGCCGGGGGGTGACGGCGGACATCGGCCCGCCTGCCTAGCTCCGGCTGCTCGTAGAACTTCATCTGTCACCGACGTGACGCTGCCGGAGCGTTAGCCAGGGCCGTGTGCGCCGGCAGGACCCGCCGGCCGGAGCATTTGCGGCGTGAGCCAGGCGTAGAAGGCCTGGTTGACGGTGGAGCGCCAGCGGGCGCCGCGGACGATGCCGGCGGCGATCACCGGGTCCTCCGAGAGGGGGGCTACCACGTTGTCGAGCCAGTCCTTGCCGTGGCGAGGATCGGCCACGGCGTGCTCGTCGTAGAAGGGCAGAGCGTCGGGAGGCGCTCCGGCACGGCGTAGCCCTTGGGCGACACGGCGGCAGCGGGGACCGGCCTGGAGCTCGATGAGCCCCAGCGCGCCGATCATCTCGGGCTGGAGCCAGCGGTTGGTGGCCAGCATCGAGCAGAGCAGCGTCCTCTCCAGGGCCGCCGGGGGTAGTTGCCCTCGCGCAGGAGGCTCAAGCTCCAAGGCATCGCTGAGCCTTCGGTGCAGCGCCGTGTGGACACCGGCAGGATCGCCTCTACCCATCTCGTCCCAGTAGTTGGTTGCAAGCTCCAGCTTGGCCGGGCCATCCAACCCCACCTGGCAGATGGCCACGAGGTCGTCGAAGCCGCTATCGGGCCCGCCCTCGATGGCCACGAACTCGCGCAGCTCCTCCAGCGTGGCCTCCTCGGCCAGCCAGTCGTAGACGGGCGGGACCTGGTCGAGCGCGGCGAGGGCTCGCAGGGCGGCCACCGCTCCGCCCGCGCCGATGGATTCGGCGGGGGAGCCGCCCACCTGGGCCCTGGCGTGTACGGGAGCCATCTCCAGGCGGGCGAGGAACCGCTCCTCCAGCCGGCACTTCAGCTCTGTCACCACCGGGTGGTGCTGCCACCGGGCAGCCGCGCCCACCTCCCGCAGGGGAGCGAGGTGGAGGTCGTGGATGGTAGCCAGCACCAGCAGCTCGTCGTGCAGGTCGGCCGGCTCAGAGCCGGCGAGGCCCTCCAGCTCGGCAAGGCCCTGCAGGCCCCTCGACAGCGCCTCGGCCAGGGGATGATCGCCCATGTCGAACCCCGCGCGGGAGCCATCGACCCCGACCGTCGTCTCGACTACGACGACGGTCATGGCCGTTGCTCCCGACGCAGGAGGGCCACCGCTCGCTCGGGGTCCTGGACCCGCACCCGGGCAAGGACGAGGCCCAGTCCCAGATCGGCCCCGGCCCCGTCGTCCAGCCACTCGCCGATCGCCTCGGCCTGGGAGAGCCCTCGGGTCTGTAGGAGCACCACGCCGCCAGGAAGCAGGTGCCGCCCCGCCACGGTCACCGCGGTGCGCGCCAGGCCGAGCCCGTCGTCGCCTCCGTCGATGGCACCGGGGGGATCCAGTGGGTACAGCTCCACCTCGGCGCTCGGGACGTACGGGGGGTCGACGAGGGAGAGCACGAACCGCTCGTCGGGCTCCAGCGAATCGCCCAGCTCGGCGCAGCGGACCTCCACCAGATCTCCCACGCCCGCTGCCTCGGCGTTGCGCCTCGCCCAATCGCACGCCACCTCGTCGACGTCCACCTGCACCACATGGCGACCGGTGCGACGGGCCACGTCGATGCCCAGGTAACCCACACCGCTGCACAGGTCGAGCACCGGCCCCGGCCCGATGCCGTCGGACCTGGCACCGATGAGCTGGTCGGCCCCGGGGCCCCCTCCCAGGAGCCGGATGGCCCAGCGGCTCTGCACGAGGGTCCACGGCCTCGGTTCCAGCACGCGACTGTCCCACCCCACCTCGAAGTCGCCGAGTCGTGAGCGCGAGGCTCTGGGTTTGCGTACGACTGTCGTCATGGTCGGGTCACTCCCTTCTATTCCCTTCGGCCATCACCGTGCCTGCTTCTCCTCGGGGTCGGAGACCCCGGCGTCGCCGGAGTCCTTCTTGATGAACGAGAACTTCCCGTCGGGCTCCAACACTGCCAGGCGCACCTCGTCGAGCGATGCGATGCCGTGGTTGCGGGCCTCCTCTTCCAGGTCCTCCACGTTGACGTGCTCCCAGTTCATCCGCCGGGTGTGCGTCTCGGCGCCCTCCAGGAGCACCACCGGGGAGCCGTCGAGGATGCTCCTGGCCCACTTGGAGCGGAACGAGAGGTACGAGGTGACCAGCACGAGCACGCTGATGGTGCTGATGGCGAGGAAGGATCCGGTGAGGGAGAAGTCCTCGCCGGTCACCCCCTGCTGCACCAGGTCGCCCATGGTCACGAGCAGGATGAGCTCGAAGGGTGCCATCTCCGAGAGGTGCCGCTTCCCGAGCCCCCGCGTGACCAACCACAGGAAGGCGAAGGTTATGGCGGCCCTCAGAACGATCTCCACGTCAGATCTCCTCTCGCTGCGGCACTCGAGATCGCGGTGCTCGTGTGCCCATGGGTCTCACAGCCACAACCTCGTCTCGTAGCTCGCCTCGGCCACCCTCACCCCGTCGACCATGAGCCGGGTGACGGCCTGCACCCCCAGCTGCCAGCTGGGTTGGATCCGCCCGTCGAACGAGGTGGAGAACGTCGACGACCCCGGGACGGTCTGGAAGGTTGTGTACGTGAGCTCGCCGTCGTTGCTGGCACTCTCGGGCTGCGGGTCGAAGCCGTTCTCGTCGAACAACTCGAAGTAGGCCGACGTCGTGGCCAGCGTGATCTGCTCGGGCAGGGGAGAGCCGTCGAGGGTCGAGACCTCCACCTCCCAACGGATGGGAAGCCCCAGGCGGGATTGGGAAGGGTGCTCCACGGAGAGCTGGAACCCGCCACCGGTGGCTTCGGCCGTCTCGTAGCGGGGGTCGAACACGCCGAGGAGGCCCGCCGCCACCAGTGCCACCAGGACGGCGGCAAAGGCCATCCTCCAGAGGTAGCCGCGCTTGGCGGCCTGCTCGGTGAGGCCCAGACCTCCTGTCTCCACACTGCTCCCTCCATGTCGCGGTCGAAGCGTTACTACCCCGGAGCAGCGGAGTGGAATCAGGGTGGTCGTTGCGTGCGGCACCTAAGGCAAGCCCGTTACCTTTTCACCTATGACCCCTGCTGCACCCGCTGCCCCCGGCCCCACCGATCTGTTCATCGGGGGAAGGTGGAGGCAGGCGTCGGGGGCGGGGCGCTTCGAGGTGCGCGACCCCGCGACCGACGAGGTGCTCGCCACCGTTGCCGACGGCCAGCCGCACGACGGCCTCGACGCGCTCGACGAGGCCGTCGCCGCGCAGGGCAGCTGGGCGGCCACCCCTCCGCGAGAGCGAGGTGAGGTCCTTCGCAAGGCCTTCGAGCTGATGGTGGAGCGAACCGACCAGCTGGCGGCGACCATCACTGCCGAGATGGGCAAGCCCCTGGCCGACTCCAAGGCAGAGGTGGCCTACGCGGCGGAGTTCTTCCGCTGGTTCAGCGAGGAGGCCGTCCGGATCGACGGCGGCTACATAACCAGCCCTGCCAGTGGCAACCGCATCATCACCCTGCGCCAGCCCGTGGGGCCGTGCCTGCTCATCACGCCCTGGAACTTCCCGATCGCCATGGCCACCCGCAAGATCGGCCCGGCGCTGGCCGCCGGCTGCACCGTGGTGTGCAAGCCGGCCGAGCTCACGCCGCTGTCGATGCTGGCCGTGGCCGAGCTGCTCGACGAAGCGGGTGTGCCCCCCGGCGTGGTGAACGTGGTGCCCACGTCGGACGCCGGCGCGCTCAGCGCCCCGATCATCGCCGACCCCCGCCTTCGCAAGCTGAGCTTCACCGGCTCCACCGCCGTCGGCAGCCAACTCATGGCCCAGGCTGCTCAGGGGATGTTGCGGGTCAGCTTCGAGCTGGGGGGCAACGCCCCGTTCCTCGTGTTCGACGACGCCGACCTCGACGCCGCCATCGAGGGAGCCCTGGTGGCCAAGATGCGCAACGTGGGCCAGGCGTGCACGGCCGCCAACCGGTTCTTCGTGCACCGCTCGCTGTCGGGCGCCTTCGCCGAGCGGCTGGCCGAGCGCATGGCGGCGATGAAGGTGGGCCCCGGCGACGACCCCGCCTCGGAGGTGGGCCCGCTCATCAGCCGGCGCCAGAGGGACAAGGTGGTCGAGCTGGTCGACGACGCCGTGGCCAGCGGGGCCAGGGCGCTCACCGGGGGAGACGTGATCGAGGGGCCGGGCTGGTTCTACGAGCCCACCGTGCTGGTCGACCCGGGCCCCGAGGCTCGCATGCTCACCGAGGAGGTGTTCGGCCCCGTCGCCCCCGTCATGTCGTTCGACTCCGACGGCGACGCCATCGCCGCCGCCAACGACACCGACTACGGCCTGGCCGCCTACCTCTTCACTCGCTCCCTCGACCGGGCGGTCACCGTGGCCGAGGCGCTGGAGGTGGGGATGGTGGGCATCAACCAGGGCATGGTCTCGAACCCCGCCGCTCCCTTCGGCGGCGTGAAGGCCTCGGGCCTCGGCCGCGAGGGCGGCTTCCGCTCGGTCGACTTCTACACCACGGCCCAGTCGATCCAGATCACCCTCAACGA
>CAYNQN010000082.1:5253-8211 GCA_964399375.1 uncultured Rhabdothermincola sp.
CGCCGAGTACCTCGACACCAAGTACCTGGCCCTCCGCCTCCCCCGCCCCTGACCGTCGGGTCCTACCCGGCTACTGGTTCGGTAGCGAGGGCGGCGCCGAGGGAGGCGATCTGCTGGGCTCCCGGGCCGAGCGTGAACTCCAGCTGCTTGGCCGTGAGGAAGTAGCGGTGGATCGGGTAGTCGAGGTCGATGCTGATGCCGCCGTGCACGTGGAGCCCCGCGTGGGCGATACGGCTGCCCCCGTACGAGGCCCAGTACTTGGCGGTGGCGACCGCCATGCTCACTTGCGCTGACTCCGCAGGCGTCGCAAGCGCCTGCTCCGCGGATCCGGCTTCCACACCTCCCGCTGGTCCGCTGTGCTGTGCAGCGTTGCCAGTTGACTCACCCTGATCGCCGAGGAGGCTGGCTGCGTAGAGCATCGTGAGGCGGATGGCCTCGTTGTCCACGTAGCAGTCGGCCATGCGGTGACCCACGGCCTGGAAGCTGCCGATGGGGCGATCGAACTGCTTGCGCTCGGAGGCGTAGGCAGCGGTGAGCCTCATGCCGGCGTCAGCGACTCCGGAGGCCACGGCGCACACACCGACGGTTGCCCGATCGACCAGCCAGTCGAGGATCGCAGCGCCGTCTGCTGCCGGTCCGCCGAGCACAGCATCGGCACCCACCCTCACCCCGTCGAGCTCCACGTGGAAGGTGGGGTCGTGGTTGAAGGTGTCCTGGCGACCCAGGCTCACGCCCTCGGCGCCCGGCTCGACCACGAAGACCTTGATTCCGGTTTCCGTCTTGGCGGGGACGAGCAGGGCGGCGGCGAGGTGAGCCGCGGGGACGGCGGTCTTGGCCCCCACCAGCTCCCAGCCGTCACCCGAGGCCTTCGCCTGGGTGGAGGGGTCACGCAGGTCCACCGAGTCGAGCTCGGCAAGCGCCGGAGCCAGCACGATCTCGCCCGATGCCACGCCGGGCAGCCACTGCTCGCGTTGAGCATCGGTGCCGTGCTGCCCGATCGCCAGCGCAGCGGTGAACGTGGGGAGCAGCGGCAGCGGCGCCACCGCCCGCCCGGCCTCGGCCAGGATCAGGCAGGCCTCCAGGAAGCCGAAGCCTCCGCCGCCCACCGACTCGGGGAGGGCGATGCCCAGCAGGTCTGCCTTGGCCAGCTCGTTCCAGAGGTCACGGTCGAAGCGCTCTGCGCCCGACTCCACCTCGCGCAGGCGCTCCTGGGTGCAGCGGTCGGTCAGGATCTGGCGCGCCAGATCGACGATCGCCTCTTGCTCTTCTGTCAGTGCGAAGTCCACCGTGGTTCTCCTGGTACTCAGCGCGGCGAGGGCGGCATGCCCAGGCCGAAGAGGGCGATCAGGTCTCGTTGCAGCTCGTTGGTGCCGCCGCCGAAGGTCAGCACGTGCAGGCCACGCAGCAACATGGCGAGCCGGCCGCCGTTGACGGCGTCGGGCGATCCGTCGCGCACGTTGGCGCAGGCGTTCACCACCTCCAGCAGGTAGCGCAGGCCCTCCATGTAGAACTCGGTGCCGTGGACCTTCACGGTGGAGGCGGCCGCGGGATCGAGCGGGTTGCCCTGCTCGGCGTTCCAGGCCACCTGCCAGTTGAGCATCCTCAACACCTCCAGCCGGGCGTGGACCCAGCCGAGGTTCTGCTGCACCCACGGCTGGTCGATCACCCTCGACCCATCGGCCAGCTCGGTGCTCTGAGCCCACCGACGGGTGTCGTCGAGGGCTCGCTCCATGATCCCCGAGCTGCAGAGCGTGACCCGCTCGTGGTTGAGCTGCTCCATGATCAGGTTCCAGCCCCGGTTCTCCTCTCCCACGAGGTTGCCGACCGGCACCCGCACGTCCTCGTAGAAGGTGAGGTTGGTGTTGAAGTTCCCGAAGTTGCGGATGGGCTGAGCCTTGAACCCCGGTGTCGATGTGGGCACGATGATCATCGAGATGCCCTTGTGCTTGATCGCCTCGGGGTTGGTGCGCACGGCCAGCCACACGTAGTCGGCGTCGGTGGCGAGGCTCGTGAAGATCTTCTGGCCGTTGATGATCCACTCTTCGCCGTCGCGCACGGCGCTGGTCTTGAGCGACGCCAGGTCGGTTCCGGCTTCGGGCTCGGTGTAGCCGATGCAGAAGTGGATCTCGCCCCTGAGGATCTTGGGCAGGAAGAAGTCTTTCTGCTCCTGCGATCCGTACTTCATGATGGTCGGTGCCACGGAGTTGACGGTGAGCATGGGCACCGGGGCGCCCGCTCGCATCGACTCGTCGAAGAAGATGAACTGCTCGATGAACCCCCGGCCCTGGCCGCCGTACTCCTTGGGCCAGCCGATGCCCAGCCAGCCGTCGGCTCCCATCTGCAGCACGACCTTGCGAGCGACGGGCCCGACGCCCTCGCTCTCGGCCAGCTGCTCGACTATCTCCGGTGTGAGCAGCTCGTCGTAGTAGGCGCGCAGCTCGCGGCGCAGCGCCTCGTGCTCCGGCGTGTAGCCGATGTGCATCCGACCTCCCAAGGCCTCAAAACGAGAACGTGTTCTACCGCGAGTCCACCACGTTCAGGAGGCCGCTGCCACTCGACTCGCTGGGTCGGCGGCAGGACCCGCCGGCCGGGCAGCGAGGGCCGGCTAGCGGGCGTCGAGGGGGACGTAGTTGCGCACGGGCTCGCCGGCGTAGAGCTGGCGGGGCCGTGCGATGCGGGAGTCCTGGTCGAGCATCTCGATCCAGTGGGCGAGCCAGCCCGAGGTGCGGGGGATGGCGAACAGCACGGGGAACATCTCGATGGGGAAGCCCATCGCCTGGTAGATGAGCCCGGAGTAGAAGTCGACGTTGGGGTAGAGGCGGCGGCTCACGAAGTACTCGTCGCTCAGCGCCACCTCCTCCAGCTTCAGCGCTATGTCCAGCAAAGGGTTCTTGCCGGTGGCGTCGAACACCTCGTAGGCGACTTCCTTGATGATCTTGGCCCGGGGGTCGTAGTTCT
>CAYNQN010000083.1:0-7918 GCA_964399375.1 uncultured Rhabdothermincola sp.
ATGAGGCCCAGGTTCCCCTCCTGGATCAGGTCGAGCAGGGGCAGGCCGGACGCCTGGTACTTCTTGGCGATGGAGACGACCAGCCGCAGGTTGGACTGCACGAAGGTCTGCTCGGCGTCCTCCCCCTCGCGGGCGAGCTTGCGCAGCTCCCGCTTGCGGGCGGGCGTGAGGTCCTTCGCGTCCAGGCCCGCCCTGGCGGCGGTTCCGGCCTCGATGGCCTGGGCGAGCCGGACCTCGTCATCCTTCGTGAGCAGGGGGTACTGACCGATGTCGGTGAGGTACAGGCGGACGAGGTCTTCCTCGTCTCGCTCAACTCTCTCTTTGGGCAACGTGCACCTCTCGGGTCACGACAAGGGCGGGATTGCGGGTTTCAGATCTGATCCGGTGCGCACCGGCTGCCTGGTGGGCCACGGCCAAGCACAACGGAGCGAGGCGCGTCTTACCATACCGATACCGTCAAGAGGCGCCGCCCAAGGAGCCCGATTTTCTCTGCAACTCGCCCTGCGGGTCGGTGGTCATCTCGGCTCGTAGGATAACGAGATACGCCGAGATGATCGGTCATCGGATGGCGAGGAGGGCCTCGCCCTCGGCCCTGTCTATGGAGAGGTCGCCGATGGCGATGCGTAGCCACCGGGCGGTGGCGCCGTCCGACAGGGGGTTGGCGATCTCCAGGTGGGCTTGGTAGGCGGCCAGCAACCGGGGCATGGCCATGCGGTAGAGGGCGGCCAGCCGGTCGGTGGTGGTGTCGGCCCCGGCCACGAAGCCCACCATCGCCTCGTGGTCGTCGCGGGCGGGGTGCTCGTCGGGCTGGTCCCACAGCTTGGGCCTGGCAGAGGCCCACATCTGAGCCCTCCATCCGAAGCGGCGGCTGTGCGTGGCCAGCACCACCTTCGCCGCCGGCTCGTCGGTCAGCGGCACCCACGATCCCGTCACCTCGAAGAGCCGGGCTTCCACCCAGCCGTAGCCACCGAGCCGCCGGGCGGTCTCGACCACACCGATCTGGTTCGTGCTCACGTGCGGGGCTCCATGCCGGCAGCGTGAGGCCGCGCAGAGCCAGCTCGGGGCCCTCGCTCCCGCCGGCCGACGTTCACAGCTGCTGGGCGAGGTAGTTCTCCAGGCCGATCTTGTCGATCACCGACAGCTGGGTCTCCAGCCAGTCGGCATGGACTTCCTCGCCCATCAGCTTGGTCTCGAACAGCTCCCGGGTGCCGTTGTCGCCCTTGGCGGCGGCCAGGCCGATCCCCCGGTTGTAGCGCTCTATGGCCGAGCGCTCCAGGGCGATGTCGAGCTCGAACAGCTCCAGCACGTTGGTGCCGACCATCACCCGGCTCATCCGTTGCATGTTAGGCACGCCGTCGAGGTAGAGGATGCGGCCGATGACCACCTCGGCGTCGCGCATCTCGTCGATCGACTCCGTGCGGAACTGCGCAGACAGCTTCGTGTAGCCCCAGTTCTCGCACATCTTGCCGTGGATGAAGTACTGGTTGATGGCGGTCAGCTCTGCGGTGAGCACCTCGTTGAGGATCTCGATGATCTCCTTGTCGCCCTGCATCGTGCTCTCCCTCTCGGCTTCGCTCACTGTGCGTGACCGAAGTCTGGCATGACGACCACATGGTGTGGGATGCCTTCACAACGCCGTGAGCTGGCCCTATGCGTGGGCGGCAGCCTCGCCGCGCACCCGAGGCGGGATAGTTGACAAGGCGGCTGAGCTGGGATCAACGTCTGGCCCAATGGCAAGGGCCCTGATAATCGTCGAGTCGCCCGCGAAGGCGAAGACCATCGCCCGTTTCCTCGGGTCGAGCTTCTCCGTGGGCGTGGGGGGCAAGGAGGTCGCCCTCACCCCCGTGGTCGAGTCGTCGGTGGGCCACATCCGCGACCTCCCGCAGAACGCCCGTGACGTCCCGGCGGCGCACAAGGGAGAGCCCTGGGCGCGCCTGGGCATCGACGTCGACAACGACTTCAAGCCTCTGTACGTGGTGACCAAGGGCAAGGAGGACGTGGTCCGCAACTTGCGCCGGGAGCTGAAGGCCGCCGACGAGCTCTACCTAGCGACCGACGAGGACCGCGAGGGAGAGGCCATCGCCTGGCACCTCCTGGAGGTGCTCAACCCGCCCGCCTCCATGCCCGTGAAGCGCATGGTGTTCCACGAGATCACCCCTGCGGCCATCGCCCAGGCCATCGAGAACCCCCGCGACCTCGACCGGCGCCTGGTGGACGCCCAGGAGGCCCGGCGCCTGCTCGACCGCCTCTACGGCTACGAGGTGTCGCCGGTCCTTTGGAGGAAGGTGTCGCAGGGCCTCTCGGCCGGGCGCGTGCAGAGCGTGGCCACCCGGATGGTGGTGGAGCGCGAGCGCGAGCGGATGGCCTTCGTGACGGCCTCGTACTGGAACGTGGAGGGCGAGTTCACTCCTGCGAAGGCCCAGGCGCTGGCGACACCCGTGGAGCCGGCGCAAAGTCCCGTCTTCACGGCGAACCTGGTGGAGGTCGACGGGGCCAAGCTGGCTTCGGGGAGCGACTTCGACGACCAGGGCCAGGTGAAGGCCCCAGGAACGGTGGTGCTCGACGAGCCCGCCGCCCGCAGCCTCGCCGACGAGCTCACCCAGGCGCCGTTCACCGTGCGATCCGTCGACACGAAGCCCTACCGCCGCCGCCCGGCGGCCCCTTTCATCACCTCCACCTTCCAGCAGGAGGCCGGTCGCAAGCTGCGCATGAGCGCCTCGCAGGCCATGCGCTACGCCCAGTCCCTCTACGAGGGGGGCTACATCACCTACATGCGCACCGACAGCACCACCCTCTCCCAGACGGCCCTCGCCGCCGCCCGCTCGGAGATAGAGCGGCGCTTCGGCCGCGAGAACCTGCCCGACGCTCCACGGCAGTACACCAAGAAGGTGCGCAACGCCCAGGAGGCCCACGAGGCCATCCGGCCCGCGGGCGACGCCTTCCGCTCCCCCGACGACGTCGCCAGGGAGGTGAACGCCACCGAGGCCCGGGTGTACGACCTCATCTGGAAGCGCACCATCGCATCCCAGATGACCGACGCCACCGGCGAGACCGTCTCGGTGCGGCTGGGCGCCACCACGGCCACCGGGCGCGATGCGGTGTTCGCCACCAGCGGGACCGTCATCCACCACCAGGGCTTCCGCCTCGCCTACGTGGAGGGCTCCGACGACGCGGCAGCCGAGGGAGCCGACGGCCGCGAGCTTCCGGCCCTGGCCGAGGGCGACCAGCTGGCGGCGCTGGCCATGCAGGCCCAGGGTCACGAGACCAAGCCCCCGGCGCGCTTCACCGAGGCGTCGCTCGTGAAGCGCATGGAGGAGCTGGGCGTGGGGCGGCCCAGCACCTACGCCTCGATCATCGGCACCATCCAGGACCGCGGCTACGTGTGGAAGAAGGGCACGGCGCTGGTGCCCTCGTTCACCGCCTTCGCCGTGGTGGGACTGCTTGAGCAGCACTTCCCCCACCTCGTCGACTACGCCTTCACGGCTCGCATGGAAGACGACCTCGACGGCATCGCCGGCGGCGGGGGAGAGGCCGTTCCCTGGCTGGCCGAGTTCTACTTCGGCAAGCCCGGGCCCGGGGGCGAGCGCGAGGGCGGGCTGAAGGAGCTGGTGGAAGACCGCCTCGACGAGATCGACGCCCGCACCGTGAACGCCATTCCCATAGGCGTCGACGAGGACGGCCAGCCCATCGAGGCCCGCTCCGGCCGCTACGGGCCCTACCTGCAGCGGGGCGAGGAGCGAGCGAGCATCCCCGACGAGATGCCCCCCGACGAGCTCACCATCGAGCGCGCCGTGGAGCTCCTGGAGGCCCCTCGCAGCGACAAGGTGTTGGGCAACGATCCCGAGACGGGCCTTCCGGTGCTGGCAAAGGCCGGGCGCTTCGGCCCGTACGTTCAGCTCGGTGAGATGGAGGAGGGCTCCAAGGAGAAGCCCCGCACGGCGTCTCTCTTCAAGACGATGTCGTTGGAGGAGATCACGCTGGCCGATGCCCTGAGGCTCCTCCAGCTTCCCCGTGTGGTCGGGGTCGACCCCGCCAGCGGCGAAGAGGTGGTGGCCCTGAACGGCCGCTACGGGCCCTACCTCAAGATGGGCAAGGAGAGTCGCAGCCTGGAGGTCGAGGAGCAGCTGCTCACCATCGGTCTCGACGAGGCGCTGGCGGTGATGGCCCAGCCGAAGAGGCGGAGGGGCCAGGCGAACCCTCCATTGCGCGAGCTGGGACCTGACCCCTCCACCGGACTTCAGATGATACTGAAAGATGGCAGGTTCGGTCCATATGTCACCGACGGCGAGACGAACGCATCGCTCCGCCGCGGCGACGAGGTGGAGACCATCACGCCAGAGCGTGCAGCCGAGCTCCTGGAGGACCGCCGGGCCCGCGGCCCCGCCCCCAAGAAGAAGAAGGCCGCCGCCAAGAAGGCCACCAAGAAGAAGCCCGCCAAGAAGAAGCCCGCCAAGAAGAAGGCAGTGGCTAAGAAGAAGGCTGTCCGCAAGCCGAAGTAGGCCAGCGCCTACCTTTGACGCCCGTGGACGAGGTGAGGCTGGACGATCAGACGACCGATCAGTTCGCGCGTCCCGACCCGGCGGCCGACCGGCCCAGCTTCCACGTTCGCCTCTTCGGCACGCACGAGTTCTTCCGGCTCTGGCTGGTGCAGGTGGTCTCGTCCACCGGCGATTGGCTGGGCTTCTCGGCGCTCATCCTGCTGGCCGCCAAGGTGGGCGGCAGCGCCGGTGCGGGGGCCATCTCGCTGGTGGTGGCCGCCCGGCTGATCCCGGGGTTCTTCTTCGCCCCCCTCGCCGGCGTGCTGGTCGACCGCTGGGACCGGCGCCGCACCATGATCTTCTGCGACCTCGGCCGGGCGGCCGTGGTGGGCCTGCTCCCGTTCGTCGACAACGTGGCCGGCCTGGTGATCGCCTCGTTCGTGCTCGAGATCTTCACGCTCATGTGGTCTCCCGCCAAGGACGCCAGCGTGCCCAACCTGGTGCCTGCCGAGCACCTCACCACGGCCAACTCCCTGGGCCTCGGCGCGGCCTACGGCACCTTTCCGCTGGCATCGCTGCTCTTCACGCTGCTGGCAGGGCTCTCCACTTGGCTCTCGGGCTTCGACGCGCTGGCCTTCCTCCAGCTCGACCAGGTCTCGCTCGCCCTGTGGGTCGACGTGGTCACCTTCGTGTTCGCGGCCTGGATGATCCGGGGCCTTGCCCTGCCGAGGCGCACGCCGGCCGAGCGGACCTCCGAGGGCAAGCGGGCCGGCATCGGTGCCACCTGGCGCGAGCTGAAGGAGGGTTGGCACTACGTGTTCCTCAACCCCACGGTGCGGGCCGTGAACGTGGGGATAGCCACCGGGCTCATCGGTGGCGGGATGCTGGTTCCCCTCGGGGCCGTGTTCTCCACTGAGGTGCTCGATGCGGGAGCTGCGGGCTACGGCGTCTTCATAACCGCCCTGGGGTTCGGTGTGGCTGCGGGAGCGGTGACGGTGGCGGCCATGCAGCGCAGGCTCCCCAAGCTGAAGGTGTTCGTGGGTTCGCTGTTCGTGGCGGGGATCGCCCTGATCCTGGCTGCCTCGTCGTCGAGTCTGGCCATGGCCGCCTCCATGGTCTTCGTCATGGGTATGGCGGTGGGCCCCGTGTACGTGCTCGGCTTCGCCCTGCTGCACGAGGAGGTCAGCGACGACCTGCGAGGGCGCGTTTTCGCCGCCCTCAACACGCTGGTGCGCATCTGCGTGCTGGTCTCCATGGTCCTCGGTCCGCTCTTGGCGGCGGCGCTGGGCGAGCTGTCGGTGTCGCTGGCCGGTGGGCGCATCGAGCTGGGCCCCTTCGGTGTGATGGTGCCGGGTGTGCGGCTGGCGCTGTGGCTGGCCGGCCTGGTGATAGTGGGTGCAGGGTTCCTCGCCCTGCGCTCGGTGCGCAGTGGCCAGAGGGCCGCCCACCGGCTCTCCGGGGCCGAGGCGGTCGCCACGCCTGGTCAGGGAGCCGACGGTCTGGCGACCGGTTCGCCGACCGCCGAGGCCTGAGCCGGCGATGGCAGCGGCCTTCATTGCGTTCGAGGGCATCGAGGGCTCGGGCAAGTCAACCCAGGCCGCACTGCTCGCCGTGGCCCTCGACGCCCTGCTCACCCGTGAGCCGGGCGGCACAACCCTGGGGGCCTCGTGGCGCGCGGCCCTCCTGGATCCCTCGATCGAGGGCGTGGACGTGCGGGCCGAGGCCCTGCTCATGGCAGCCGACCGGGCCCAGCACGTGTCGTCGGTGATCCGCCCGGCCCTCGACGCCGGGCGCCACGTGGTGACCGATCGCTACGCCGCCTCGTCGCTCGCCTACCAGGGCTACGGCCGGGGGCTCCCGCTCCACGAGGTGCGCCGGCTCTCCGAGTGGGCCACGGGCGGTCTCTGGCCCCACCTCACGGTGCTCGTCGACGTGCCGCTCGAGGTGAGCGCCGCCCGCCTGGTGGGCCGCCTCGATCGGATCGAGAGCGAGGGGCGGGCCTTCCACGAGCGGGTGCGAGAGGGCTTCCTGGCCCTCGCCGAAGCCGAGGCTCAGAGCTGGGTGGTGCTCGACGGCACAGCCTCACCCGAGGCCGTGGCGGCCGAGGTGCTCCGAGCCGTGCAGGCTCGGCTCGGCCTCACCCCCTGAGGGCCCGGCGACCCAAGCCCCAGCGGTGCCATGCGCACCCACGGGTTGGGAGCCGCGCAACCTGATGACGAGCCCTGGCGGGTCCAGATCGGTGTACCCGTAAGAAATTCTTGTGGGTGTACCACTGCTGTGGATATAGGTCATCCGGTACAGGGCCAAAACAGGGTTTGACCTGCCCAGATGGAGGATTTTGGGCAATCACCCTGTGTACCTGTGATCTAGACAGGCTGATACCAGATAAGGGGAAATGGTTGTGAACTACTGGATTGAGGATTGGGGGTGCGTTACCATGATCTTGTAACTCACTAGCCGAGTGATATCGGGAGAGCCCTAAGAGGGAATGCGATGGCACTGAGCATGGAAGACCTGCGCTCATTCATCCTCGTGGCGAACGAGCGGTCCGTTACGGGGGCTGCCGGGAAGCTGGGAGTGACCCAACAGTCCGTCTCGGAGAGGGTTCGCCGCCTCGAGGCCCGCCTCGGGGTCCAGCTGTTCGACCGCCTCGCCTACGGCATGCAGCCCACCCCTGCCGGCTACCGATTCCTCCCCTACGCCACCGAGTGCCTCTCGCTGCTCGACCAGGCCCTTGCCGTCATCGACGACGACGACCTCGTGCGGGTGAAGGTGCAGTCCAGCGTCAGCTCCGCGGTCATGGGCTTCCTGGAGAACATCACCAGCTCCACCACGGCGAAGGTCTCGGTCACCGACGACTCCGACAAGGTGATAGACGCCATCGCCGACGGCAGCCTCGACGTGGCCGTTGGGGTGTTCAACGACCAGGGCACCTCTCTACCCCCAACTCCTCGCCGGCGCCGCCGGTCCCGTCGCAACGTCGAGCCGGTCGAGACCGAGTCTGAGTCGTCCCACTCCGAGGGCTCCGCCAACGGGTCGGACCCAGAGGAGTCGCCCAACTTCTCCGAAGTGGTCGTGGAGCCTCTCTTCTCCGATCCCGTGGTGTGGGCCGCCCCGGCCGATCACGACCTCATCCGGCGCGAGGCGCCGCTCTCGCTGCCCGAGCTCCTGTCGATGCCGTCCAACGGCGACGGCTCCGGGATCCAAGTGGCCTCCCGTGCGGCCATCGCCCCCGACCTCGCATCCGGTCGCCTCGTGGAGCTCCCGGTGGACCAGCCCGGCTGGGTGGTGCCCATCTCCATCGCGTACCGGGTCACCGACCACGACCGGCCGGCCGTCGTGGCCATCCGCAGCGCCATCACCGAGGGCCACTCGCTGGCCATGGCCCGCATCTCTGCAGGCCGGCGTTCATCCGAGTCGGGAGAGGCCGACGCGGCCGC
>CAYNQN010000084.1:0-4322 GCA_964399375.1 uncultured Rhabdothermincola sp.
TGCGCAGGGCCTGGGACATGAGGCGGGCCTGGAGGCCGACGTGGGTGTCGCCCATGTCGCCCTCGATCTCCGCCTTGGGCGTGAGAGCCGCAACGGAGTCGATCACCACCACGTCTATGGCCGCCGACTTCACGAGCATGTCGGCGATCTCCAAGGCCTGCTCGCCCGTGTCGGGCTGGGAGATGAGCAGCTCGTCGACATCGACCCCGATGGCGCGGGCGTACACCGGGTCCATGGCGTGCTCGGCGTCTATGTAGGCGCAGGTCCCACCGGTGCGCTGCGCCTCTGCCACCACGTGCATGGCCAGCGTGGACTTTCCGGAGGACTCCGGCCCGTACACCTCAACGACGCGCCCACGGGGCAGCCCACCCACGCCCAGCGCCAGGTCGAGGGCCAAGGTCCCGGTGGAGATCGTCTCCACCGCCATGGAGCCCTTCTCCCCCATCTTCATCACAGCGCCCTTGCCGAACTGCTTCTCGATCTGGCCGAGCGTCATCTCGAGTGCCTTGTCTCGCTCCACCGGTGGCTTCCCTTCTCTCGTGACGAACATGTGGCTGCGGGCAGAGCCGCAGCGGGTCGATCCAGAACCTACTGAGGGGGTGTGACAGAACTGCTGACGGAACTACATAGCGGTAGTTTCAGGCAACCTAGTGGCGAACGGTTGTTCGATCAAGCATTTCCGTCCGAACGCTGCTTCTCGCCGGCGACCCTCTTCGAGCACGACGATCGGTACCTTGGACCCCGACCCCGAGGAGGTGGCCATGGCCGAGGAGACCGCAGAGCAGCTGAAGGCACGCTTGACCCCAGAGCAGTACGAGGTCACGCAGGAGGGCGGCACCGAGAGAGCCTTCACCGGCGTCTACTGGGACTGCCACGACGACGGGGTCTACCGCTGCATCGTGTGCGACTCGCCCCTGTTCAACTCGAAGGCCAAGTACGAGTCGGGCACGGGCTGGCCGAGCTTCTGGGAGCCGGTGAGCCCCGACGCTGTGGTGACCGAGACCGACTCGAGCCACGGAATGGTCCGCACCGAGGCCCGATGTGGCAACTGCGGAGCGCACCTGGGCCACGTCTTCCCCGACGGACCCGCGCCCACGGGCGAGCGCTACTGCATGAACTCCGCGTCCCTCCACCTCGACCGCGACGCCGCCCCCACAAGCTGAGCAGTCCGAGATCCGCCCTTTGGAGTCCGGCTAGGGGTTGCTCTGCTGACGGGCTGCGGAGCGCCGCCCGAGAGCGAGGCCGGTGATCACGATCACCACGATGCCCAAGGAGCCGGCGATCCAGCCTCCGAGAGCCCGCGAGGACGAACCTGCAGCGTCATCCGTACCGGCGACGGCGAATGGCGTGTCGGACGAGGTGGCCAACCCCTCCAGCTCCGTCGCCACCGCCGACACCTCCGCAACCTGCGAGATGGGATCGCAGACGAACGTGTAGTTGGGGCGACCATCTGGACCTACCGAGCGCAGCGGGACCATGTAGCTGACGCCCTCGGTGAAGTTGTATCCACCCATAAGGCCGTTGTCGGGCGAGCTCAGCACCATCGTGCCGGGCGCCTCGTCGCTGCCCAGCACCAGGACGACATCCATCGTCACCTCGACGGGCGACGGCCGTTCCCCCAACTCCTCGACCGAGACGACGGTTCCGAGCACAGCCTGGTCGTAATAGGCGAAGAACGGTTCCCCGCCGGCCGTCGTGGCGGTCCCCGACGCGATGGCCTGCGGGGAGGCACCACGGCTCGGGTCGCAGGTGGTGGCTCCAGCCGTGCCATTGGTGCCGCCAAGAACGGCGCCAACCAGCAGCAGCGAGAAGGATCCCCTCCAGAGCGCTCGGCGCATCGAGTCCAAGCTTAGGCGGTCTTGCTTCAGGCCCTCGGGTCGCTCGAGGGGCTGACGGTTTGGACGTCGGTGAGGGCGAAGGCGTTGCCGACGCAGAGCACCGGGAGACCACGATCGAGGGCCAGGGCATAGGTGAAGCAGTCGCCGTAGTCGAGGGCGGCGGGATGGCGGCCCTTGCCGAACCGGCGCCAACCCTCGAGGGAGCGGTCGACCAGGGGCCTGGTGAACACCACCACGTCGATGTCGGCGTCACGGAGGAACCGGTCGACCACGCTGGCGCCTGCGATCCCCAACCTCGCCTCCATGACGATCGCCAGCTCGACGAGCGTCGGAGCGGTCATGAGGCGCTCGTCGGCCCAGCTGAGCTCCATCGCCAGGATCTCGCTGCCCTCCTCGCCCAGGAGGACGGCGACGGCTGCGGAGGTGTCGACCACGACCGACCGGGACCGGCTCTGAACTGCCTGCTCCTCTGAGAGGGCAGACGCCTCGAGCAGGGTCATGCCGGAAGGCCGTGATCGTCGTATCCGATGATGTCGTCCGGAGCCCGACGGTCCACGACCGGCAGGCTGCTGACATCGGCGGCCAGGCGCCGAAGTTTGTCGACCATGGAAGAGTCATGCCTCGCCCGCTCCCGGGACAGTCGCTCCTTCAGAGCGACGGTCACCGCGTCGGTGAGGGTCTCGCCAGTGAGACGAGCTAGCTCACGTGCCATCTGGTCCGCCTCCTCGCTCTTGATGCTGAGTGCCATGTATAGAAATATAGATGGAGTTCTTGATATCTGGAAACCCTTCTAGGTCTGAACATGAGACATACTGAGAAATAATGAAAATTGCTGAAACATCCTTAGTTTGCATGAGAGGGCGCCGCTGGTCAAGCCGTCATGCGGGATCCGAGCTCGATGGGGCCCAGGATGGGCGAGCAGCGGGCAGCAGGCTGTGGGCGCTGACGTAGCGGCGGGCCGCCCGATCAGCGAGCCCTCAGAGCAGGAGCCGGCGCCGGAGGAGATCCAGGGCCGAGATGGTGGCGAGCTGCTGCACCAGGTCGCGGTCGCCCGGCAGCTTCAGCTCCTGCGAGCTGGTATCGCCGTGGAGGCAGAGCCCCACGAAAACGGTGCCCACCGGCACGCCCTCCTGGGTATCGGGGCCCGCCACCCCGGTGGTGGCAACCCCCACGTCGGAGCCGAGCAGGTAGCAGGCACCGGAAGCCATGGCCTGGGCGGCTTCGGCGGTGACCACCGGGCCCTCGGGCACCCCGAGCAGCGAGTGCTTGACCTCCGAGGCGTACGAGACGATCCCACCCAACAGCACCTTGCTGGCGCCAGGCGCTGCCGTGAGGCGCGCGGCCACCAGTCCCCCGGTGACCGACTCGGCCGTGCCGATGGTGAGACCCAGCTCGGCCAACAGCCGCACGACGACGGTCTCCATGGTCTCGTCGTCGGTGGAGAAGACGATGTCGCCGAGCAGGCCGGCCACCTCGTCCGCCTCGGCGGCGAGCAACGCATCGGCCTCCTGCGCGGTGGGGGCCTTGGCCGTGAGGCGCACCTTCAAACCCTCCACGCCGCTTGCCAGGAACGCGAGCGTGCACGCCCGCTCCCCCGCCGCCAGCAGGGCGTCGAGCTCGTGGATGCGAGGGGCGAGGATCTCGGCCAGGCCCGACTCCGACGTCCCCCAGATGCGCAGGACCCTGCTCCGTATAGCTGCGCCCTGCCCGTCCCTGGAGCGCAGGTCGTCCATGATCGTGTCGGAGACCATGGCCTTCATCTCGGCGGGCACCCCGGGCACCACGTAGATCACCTTGGAGCCTGGTTCCCCGCTCTCGCCCGCTGCGCGGGAGGGCCGCTCGGGCCCTGGCTCCCCGCTCTCGCCCGCTGCGCGGGAGGGCCGCTCGGGCCCTAGGGGGCAGATGAGGCCCGGTGCCGTGCCGAGCTGCTTGGGGATCACCTTGGCGCCCATCGGCACCATCGCCTGGCGCAGGTTGTTGTCGGGCATCCGCCGGCCCCGCTCTTCGAAGATGCGACGGATCCGGGCCTCCACCTCGGGGTCGAGCACCAGCTCGACCCCCATGACCTCGGCGATCACCTCACGGGTGATGTCGTCGTGCGTGGGGCCGAGGCCACCGCAGACGATCACCGCGTCGCTTCGCTCCACGGCCTGGCTGATCACCGAGCGCATCCGCTCGGGGTTGTCGCCCACCTTCGACTGGAAGAAGCAGTCGATGCCCGCAAGCGCCAGCTGCTCGCCTATCCAGGCCGAGTTGGTGTCGACCACCTGCCCCAGCAGCAGCTCGGTCCCCACGGCAACGACTTCACAACGCACCCAAGCACGTTACGCTGCGCAGCCGCAGCGGAGCAGCTAGCGAGATGACACCCGGATCGGCGGAGCCGGTGATGGCGACGCCTGCGGAGCCGAGGGGTCACGCTGCGGAGCCGGAGCGGAGCAGCTAGCGAGATGACACCCGGATCGGCGGAGCCGGTGATGGCGACGC